>NZ_JACSWB010000277.1 GCF_016888135.1 Leptolyngbya sp. CCY15150 | reverse complement strand
TCGACAGTTGGGATCATCTGCTCACCTTCATGCTGGAAGGTCTAGAGCTAGACATCCCGCCCAATACCAGTTGAATCGTCATACTGAGAATTGCTGGTCTTGCCCCGGCCTGATGGCAGCAGTGCGGTCTATGTGGTGCAGGCGGATGAAACCGTCACCGCCCAAGCGATTACGGTGGGCGACGTTCTGCCTGGGGAGTCTCCGAAGATGGAGGTACTCCAGGGGCTGAATCCGGGCGATCGCATCGTCGTAGCCGGTGCTTCTTATCTCAACGAAGGCGATCGCGTCGCCATCATGCCGAACGAATAGCGATGCCGTCCCCGTCATTGCTGCTCCATCGCTAGGACATTTTCTGGAACTTGGGTTATGCAACTTTCTGCTTGGTCGATTCGCAAACCAGTCCCTACTTTAGTGGGGATTTTGGTCTTCATGGTGGCGGGCTTGATGGCCTTTACCCAATTGGGTATCGATTCCAATCCTAATATTGATATTCCGGCGGTGAGCATCACCGTTACCCAAGCCGGTGCGGGGCCCTCAGAACTCGAAACCCAGGTGACGCGCAAGGTGGAAGACGCGGTGGCGGGGCTGGGCAATATTGATGATATTAATTCTGTGGTGACTGACGGCAGTTCTACGACCACCATTAGTTTCGTGCTGGGCACCGACAGCGATCGCGCCACCAATGATGTGCGTAATGCCATCGCCCAAATCCGCCAAGACCTGCCCGAGGAAATCAACGAGCCGGTGGTGCAGCGGCTAGAATTTGCTGGCGGCCCGATTATGACCTATGTGGTGACATCGGAGCAGCAGTCGGTGGAGCAGCTCAGTAACTTAGTGGATCGCACCATCAGCCGGGAGTTGCTGTCGGTGCCAGGGGTGTCCCAAATTCGCCGAGTTGGGGGTCTCGATCGGGAAATCCGCATCAACCTCAGTCCCGAACGGCTGCAGGCGCTAGGCATTACGGCCACCCAAGTCAATGATCAAGTTCGCGCCCTGAATGTGGATTTACCAGGGGGGCGATCGGATGCGGGAGGCAGTGAGAATAATATTCGCACCCTCGGCAGTGCCGACACGGTGGAGGCCCTCAGCGCCTACCCCATTGGTCTGCCTGCAGGGGGAACCGTGCCCCTGAATGCCCTTGGGCAGGTAGAAGACAGCTTTGGCGAAGTGCGACAACAGGCAAGATTTGTCGATACAGCCCTGCAATCCGAAGCCTTGCCGGTGGTAGCCTTTTCCGTCCTGCGCAGTACCGGCAGCACCCTCGTTTCCGTGGAGGAAGGCGTGCGGGCAGCCGTGGAACGGTTGCAAACGACCCTACCGGAGGACGTGCGGCTGGAGTTAGTGGTTACCCAGGCGGATCCCATTCGCCAGTCTTCAGCGGCCACCCAGGGCGCGCTGGTGATGGGGTCTATTCTCACCGTGATTGTGGTGGGTCTCTTTTTGCGAGATTGGCGACCGACGTTGATCACAGCGCTGGCTTTGCCGCTATCGATTGTGCCTACCTTTCTGGTGATGCGATCGCTCGACTATACCCTGAATGGCATGACGCTCTTGGCCCTAGCCCTGGCTATGGGTAACCTGGTGGATGACGCCATTTGCATGATCGAGAATATTGATCAGCATTTACAGATGGGTAAGAAGCCCATGCGGGCTGCCCTAGATGCCTCGGCGGAAATTGGCTTTGCGGTGATTGCCACCACGGCGACGATTGTGGCGGTATTTGTGCCCGTAGCTTTCATGGGGGGCGTGCCCGGTCAGTTTTTCCAGCCCTTCGGCATTACAGTAGCCGTGGCCACGATGTTTTCTACCCTGGTCGCCGTCACAGTGACACCCATGATGGCCGCCTATCTGCTCAAACCGAGTACCCAGGCACCGCGCGCCCGCTTTTCCCCAGAAGTAGCGACTCCATCGCGATCGCGCCCCCGTACCTATCGAGGCATTATTACCTGGGCATTACGCCATCGGTTGGTGACCTTAGCGATCGCCCTACTCTTTTTCATCGGTAGCCTGCAACTGGTGCCCCTCATTCCCACGGGTCTCTTCAGCGCTGGGGATACGGGCTTGAGTACGGTATCGATTGAGTTGCCCCCCGGATCGCCTCTCAGCGAGACCGATCGCTTGGCTCAACGGGTCACCCAGCAGGTGCAAGAGCATCCGGCGGTGGCGTCCGTGTTGGTGGAAGTAGGGGGTGATGGCTCCGATGCAGCTAAGCTAACCATTAACCTCAAACCTCGCGCCGAGCGACAGGTGCGGCAACCAGAGTTTGAGCGTGAGATGCGGCAGCAGTTTGGCCAAATCCCCGGCGCTCGCATTAGCTTTGAAAGCCAGGGAGCGGCGGGCAACAGCCAAGACCTCAGATTGGTGCTCACCAGCGAAAATGCTGATGCCCTCACCGAGACAGCGATCGCCCTTGAACAACAGATGCGACAGGTCACGGGTCTCGTGGACGTCAACTCCAGTGCTAGCCAAGTGCGTCCAGAAATTTTGATTGTGCCCGATCCCCAACGAGCAGCCGACTTGGGCGTCACGGTGCAAGCGATCGCCCGCACGGCATCCATTGCAACGATTGGGGCCACCGACGCCAACTCCGCCAAGTTTGACCTCCCCGATCGCCAAATTCCCATTCGCGTGCAGCTTAATCCAGACACCCGTAGTGATCTCGACACCCTGCGCAACCTGCGGATTCCCAGTCAGTCTGGTGCGATGGTGTCCCTATCTGCCGTTGCCGATATTCGTCTCGGTAGCGGCCCTGCCACCATCGAGCGCTTTGACCGGGCTCGGCAGGTCACCCTCGGTGCCAACCTAGAAGGTCTATCCCTTGGAGAAGCCTTTGCCCAGGTCGAGACCCTGCCCGCCCTGCAAAACCTCCCGCCGGAGGTTGCCCAGCGACCCGCCGGGGATGCGGAAATTATGCGAGATATTTTCTCGCGATTCCTCCAGGCTCTGGGTACGGGTGTCCTCTGTATCTACGCTATCTTAGTGTTGCTCTACAACGGATTTCTCTATCCCTTTGTGATTTTAACCGCCCTACCCTTATCCCTCGGTGGCGCGTTAATTGCCTTGATGATCACTCAGAAAGAGCTTGGGTTATTTGCCCTCATCGGCATCGTATTGCTCATGGGGTTGGTGACCAAAAATGCCATTTTGCTGGTAGATTCAGCCCTAGCTAATCAGCGAGACTATGGGATGCCCCAGTTCCGAGCCGTGATGGAATCCGGTGTATCGCGCCTGCGGCCGATCTTGATGACTACCTTTTCCACTATCGCGGGTATGATACCCATTGCCCTGGAAATTGGTGCAGATGCTGAAACCCGCAGTCCTATGGCGATCGCTGTTATTGGCGGCATGGTCACTGCTACGCTACTTACCCTGGTGGTCGTCCCGGTGATTTTTACCTACATCGATGGTTTTCAGTGGCGTATGGGCCGCTGGCTGGGGAGCGATCGCCTTGAGGAAGAATCTGCTACGCCTGTCCATAGTCATCCATCCATCGACCCTGATCCCCAACCGCGCACCTAGCATTCTGGTTAACCCATGTTGATCGGTAGGACTCACCTTACCTGTCGATCAACTGAACGGGTGACAACGTACCTAGAGAGAGGGGACAGGAGTTTTAGCTCCCTTCTCCCTGGGGAGAAGGGCTGGGGATGAGGGCAAATCATCTATCGATTCAGCAATGCCTTAGGGACAAGTTCACACCTTACCTGACGCTGGCTGTTGCAAGTCAGTCCATCAAGGCTGCTCTCTTGACGTTACGTCTCTTGGCCAGCTTGGTGATTACAAGGAGAAGTTTTGATCAAAGTCGGTGCGGGTCATGGGTTGATCGACGATCAGTCCTTCGCCGCCGAGAAGTTCTAGGGGTTCGCCATCGACGGAAATCCATACAGCGGCATCGGCATCAAGGCTGGTGGCGGTGTAGATCACCTGTCCGAGGCGACCTTGCATGGAGGCGCTGCCGCCGCCTTGGGTAAATTCGGGGGAGAGGCTGAGGTAAACGCCGTCATCTTCAACGGAAAGTGACTGGAGGGTGGTGCCGTCGGGGATGGCGGTGAACACGTTATCGGTGTTGAGATTGCCGGATAACAGTTGCTCGAAGGTGCTGGTTAAAACTGTTTCGGGGTCGCCATCTGGAATTGTGATCGCGCTAGGGCTGAGCAGGATGGCGTCGCCGTCGAGGGTGAGCAGGTAGGCTTGGGTTTCAATCTCCTGAGCGGGGTCGGGGGTAACGGTGTCGGGGTCAGGATCTTGGACGGTCGTTTCGGCTGATTGGAATGTGGCCACGCGCCACCAGATGGTGCCACCGCCGACGAGGAGTAGGCCGGCCAGGATAGCGATGAGAAGTTTGCGGGGGATGGCGGTGATGGAGGAACGGGAAACGTGACGATCTTCAGTCATGGGGGACTCCTTGGTAAAACTAGTCGGCGGGCTCGATCATGAGGAAACCAACAAGGCTCAGTTGGTCTGCTTGGATGTCGAGCTGAAGGTAACGGGCGATGATGCCCTGGTCTTCTAGACGGCTCAGGTCGAGCTGTTGTTCTAGGATCTGGTCAACGGCGTTGGTGATGGTGTCCGGGACGGGCTGATCGTCGATGCTCAGATCCAGATCCGCTACCTCTAGCCTAGATCCGGATTGTAATCTCAGGGTAAATTCGGCGGCGATCGCCACTGGATCTGTATCACTTTGCAACACAACGTCGAGGCGCAGGCGGTTATTGCCGATGAATTGGAGTTGGGGATTGAGAAAATCCTCAAGGGCAGCTTCGTCGTTGCTGAGGGACTGGGTGAGCGATCGCAGTTGGTCTAGGACGTAGGGCGAGGTGAGGGCCCGGTCTAGGTCATCCTGTGTGATCACCAGACGCAGGGCGGCGCGTAGGGGTTCCTCTAGGGTGAGGGTGCCACGGCGCAGGTCGGGGGCATTGAGGTGGATGGGATCGGTTTCGATGTCGAGGAGGTGGATGCGCACGTCTTCGACGGGGTAGAGGCCGCGGCCAGCGATGCGGACGCGATCGAGGGTGCCGTTCACCAACTGGTAGCTGGGGGTGTTGTCGATGCGGACGTCAAGCTGTTCGGCATCGTGAAGCTGATCCTCAAGGGCGGTGGTGGTGACTTGGTCGATCACCACCCCGCCAGCGGAGAGGACGCTGATGAAGCCAGTGAGCAGGACGGTGATCAGTTCCATCAGGCGTTAAGGGCGTCGGCAACCCATTGTTTGAGGGTGGGGACAACATCGGCGAGGGCTAGCTCTTGGGAGCTACGGTCGGCGCGTTGGACGACTTCTACCTTACCTTGCTTGAGCGATCGCCCGGTGACGACGCGGAAGGGAATGCCCACGAGTTCGGAGTCTTTGAATTTGACGCCAGCTCGTTCATCCCGATCATCTAGGAGGGTTTCCACCCCGGCGGCGTTGAGGTCGGCGTAGAGCTGTTCGGCAGCGGCCATTTGGTCGGCATCGGTGACGTTGGGCACGACGACGATGGCATGGTAGGGGGCGATCGCCACCGGCCAGATGATGCCATCTTTGTCGTAGGATTGCTCGACGGCGGCCTGGGCGAGGCGGGAAACACCGACGCCGTAGCAGCCCATGACCAAGGGCAGGTCTTCGCCCTGTTCGTTGGTATAGGTGGCTCCTAGGGCTTGGGAATATTTGGTGCCCAGTTTGAAAATGTGGCCGATTTCGATGCCGCGCGCGCTTTTTAGGAGTTGGCTGGGGTCATGGAGGGCGCGATCGCCAACCTGGGCTGTGCGCACATCGACGACGGTTGTGGGCCGAGGAACTTCGCTGCCCCAGTTGGCTCCCACAACGTGGTAGCCGGACTCATCGGAGCCGGTGACAAAGTTTTCCAGATCGGTAGCGGTTTGATCCATCAAGCGCAGGAATTTGGGCGCGAGGTTGGCGGTGGGTTGAATGTAGTCGTCGGCCAGACCGGGGGAAATGTAGCCGAGGGGCAGGGGTTTGGCGGCCCAGGTTTTCTGCTGGTCGGCATCGGGTACGGTGAGGGCAATGACAGTGTTGCCGCCGTAGGTGGGGGCCAGTTTGGTGAGCTCGTTGGTGAGCTTGACTTCATTGACGTCTTGGTCGCCGCGAATGTTCACCAAGACGAGGACGGCCTGGCCGTTGTCGAACGTGGCTTGGTACAGGACGTTTTTGACAATCTGGGTGGGGGAGCAGTTGAGAAATTCGCAGAGGCTAGCGATGGTGGGGGTGTTAGGGGTTTGGAGTTTTTCGTAGGCGGTGTAGGCGGAGGGCAGGGCATCAGCGGGGCGGGAGACGGCTTTTTCGACGTTGGCGGCGTAGTGGCCATCGTCGGTGTAGAGGACTTCGTCTTCTCCAGCATCGGCTAGCACCATAAATTCCTGGGAGCCAGAACCACCGATCGCTCCGGAGTCGGCATCAACGGCGCGGAAGGCCAGACCGGTACGCCGCAGAATGTTGCAGTAGGCGTCGTGCATGGCGCTGTAGGTCTGATCCAGGCTGTCGGTGTCGGGATGGAAGGAATAGGCGTCTTTCATGATAAATTCGCGGCCGCGCATCAGGCCGAAGCGGGGGCGAATTTCGTCGCGGAATTTGGTTTGGATCTGGTAAAGGTTGACGGGCAGTTGGCGATAGGAGCGGATTAGGTCACGGGCGATCGCGGTGATCACTTCTTCGTGGGTGGGGCCAAGGCCCAGTTCTCGCTCTTGGCGATCGCCTAGGGCAAACATGATGCCTTCGGCTTGGGTGTAGGTATCCCAGCGTCCCGATTCGCGCCAGAGTTCGGCGGGCTGCAGTTGGGGCAGCAGGCATTCCTGGGCACCGGTAGCGTTCATTTCTTCGCGGACAATCTGCGACACTTTTTGCAAGACGCGCCACATGAAGGGCAGGTAGGCGTAGAGACCGCTGCCGATGCGGCGAATGTAGCCGGCCCGCAGGAGTAACTTGTGGCTAGGAATCTCGGCTTCGGCTGGATCTTCCCGCAACGTGACAAAGAGCATCTGAGACAGCCGCATGATTGCTTCCCTTTTCTAAGACTGGAGTTCGATATTTCAGTCTAGAGCATTCGCTGCCCCAATCGTGTGTGGATCTGGGGTGGTGTTCCGAACAACAGGTCTCTGCAAAAATACGGCATACTGAAACCAACTATCTATATCTATATGATCGATTGATGAGTAAGATTCGAGTTGTGTTGGTTGAAGATCATGATTTGACCCGGGTGGGGCTGAAAACTGCACTGCAGCAATACAGCCAGCTTGAGATCGTGGGGGATGCAGCGGATGGACAGCGCGGGTTAGCGCTACTCCAGCATTTGAATCCGGATGTGGCGATCGTGGATATTGGTTTGCCGGACATGGACGGCATTGAGGTGACGCGCCGCTTTAAGGCCCAGCAAACGGCTGGGGATGAATCATTGCATGACGGGCAGGGGGGAACGAAGGTTCTCATTCTGACGATGCATGACAGTGAGGATTCGGTGCTGGCGGCGTTTGCGGCGGGAGCCGATTCCTACAGCGTGAAGGATGTGAAGCTGGATAAGCTGGTGGAGGCCATTGAGGCGACCCACCAAGGCAATGCTTGGATTGATCCAGCAATCGCTCGGATTGTGCTACAGGAAACCCAAAAGCCGCGACCGGATTTGGAGAGCGATCGCCAAACGACGATTGATGCTGTCAGCCCTCAGTATGAGGAGCTGATTGATGCGGATCCGTTGACAAATCGGGAGCTGGAGGTGCTAGAGCTGATCGTGGCGGGGCACAACAACGCAGCGATCGCGGACGCACTCCAAATTTCGATTGGCACGGTGAAGACCCATGTGCGCAATATTTTGAGCAAGCTCTGTGCTAGCGATCGCACCCAGGCGGCAGTGCGGGCGTTGCGATCGGGTTTGGTGAGTTAGGACGGCAGTATGGCGAAGAAGCAACGATTTCCCCACCTACTCGGTTCAAAATGGACGTCGCTGCAAACCACTTGGGGATGGCGACATTTCCAGGTGGTGAATCGCAAAAATGAGCAAGGTTGGGTGTTTGCAGAACTGGTGGCGTCTTGTGACCCAACGGTGCGATTTTGGCTGAATGCCAATGCCCTCAAGGATCGACATCTATGGCAGGCGGGCTGGAAGACGCGGGAGGCGATGCGATCGCTTCAGCCACCGTCCGATGTGTTGATGGATGAGCTAGATGAGCCTAGTCAAGAGGTAGGTTAGCTTCCCAATCGGGACAGGTATCACCATCCCAGCCGTAGGGATGCATGCCGCAGACGAGGAGAGTGCTGCCATAGACTTGGCCGTGGTAGTGCTGGCAGCCGATGCAGGCTGGATGGTGATTGCTGCTGGGCTGCACCGGTGGATACATGGGATAGAAGAAGTCGTTGTCTAAGGGTTCGTCTAGGTCTAGAAAGGTCTCTAGGATTGGATCAAGCCATTGACTCACTTGGCTGTCGAAGTCGTCGAGCTGGGGGGCGATCGCTGCTTCCAGGTCGTTGACGAGGGTGGCGGTAGACTCCATCAAAAAGTCAGCCACTTCGTCCAGTTGCTCGGAAACATCTTGGCAGAACTGTTCGACTTGGTCTGCCATATCGTCCCAGGCTTTCCACCAGTCGTTATACCAATCGTTCATTGTTTTGACCTATAGCAGTGCGGTTGGGCCTTGGCTCCACTCAGCCCAACCGGTCAGTTGTGTGTTAGGGCTAGCGATCGCCCTTCAGGGATCGAAGCGGTGTGCATCGCAGGGGCGGAGTGAGCCTGTGGCTAGGAATCTTTCTTGAGGCGGTTGAGTTCATCACGCAGTTGGGTGACTTGATCGCGTAGAGAGTCAACGGCTTCGGGGCTAGGTTCATCGTCATCGGAAAGGATTTCGATGCGACGGGGTTCGCTAGGACGCTCGGCTGTGGGTGGTTTGGGAGCTTGCTGAGCCTTGCTCACCATTTCGTCTACCATCCGCTTCGCTTCTTCCGTGTTCATTTCACCCCGAGCCACCATTTCATCGGCGAGCTTTTGGGCCTGCGATCGCAGTTCCGTAAAGGTCGTTCCTGCTTTTTCACCGGCATAGGATGCGATGCCAACGCCTAAATAGAATGCTTTTTGCACCAAATCGCCAAAACCAGGCATAGGTTGTACTCCTTCGAGTCAGAGAATATCGCCTGTTCCCAAAAAGGTTGAGGCATCTCCTCCAGCATAGGAAGAAATGCCTCGCTTTGCCCACTTCTTGGACAGGAGTCTCAAAGGGAGCGATCGCGTTTAGGATGGAACGTCGTCTACGGGCATGGGGCTTTCTTCTGCCAGGGTTTCTTCAATCCCTTGCTTGCGGTAGCTGTGGTAGGCAAAGGTGCCGCGCACACCATGGATGAAAGCCAAAATCAGGAAGATGACCACGATAATACCGCCGGTTGGCGGGCCGGTGATCGACCAGATATATAGTTGATTGCCTGCGTAGACTACTAAGCCTAGAACTGCAGCAATGCGAGACATGCGGCGAATACCAATGGCGATCGCCACAAAGATGCCGACATCGATAAATGACCAAGCGCTGACAGGGAGACCTAGCGTTCCACCTGTCGCGATCGCAATGATGGCTACGATACTGGTAATAACCGCGACAACAACAGCAGCCCAAAATCCTTGCTGGGCTACTTCACGGGCACGTTTGATGGAATCAATGGCTGGCCAAAAAGCATTTTGCTTGGCCTTGGGTTCGTTGGGTTGGTCCATGGGGGTGATGAATGAATACAACGTTAAGCGTTTTGGGGGCAGTGTTTAAGTGATGTCAAGCAAAACTAGCGATCGCTCTGTTTTCACAGTGATTCTAGAACGATCTCAATCCGTTGAATGTTAAGTTTCCCAAGGCGATCGCCCTGGGAAACTTACGTAGTTAGCTACTCGATCAGGTGGGGGCTTTCCTGATTGTTAGCCGCCAATTTCAATGGTTTCTTGAACCTGAATGGCCCCATCATCGCCGACAGTCCAAATATCGTAGCTGCCTACCACATCGCCTTGGTCATCCAAATCGACTGGGCCGCTAGCACCTTGGTAGTTGATATCTTCTCCTTGACGGATGAGTTCTAGAGCTTCGCAAACATCTGTCACTTCAGTGCCAGGCGCGTTCGCAACGTTGCGGATGGCATCGCGGATAGCGGTACCGCTAGTATCGCCGGCTGCTTCTGCCGCTAGGGCAATGAGAGCGGTGGCATCCCATGTGTTGGGATCAAAAACAGAGGGGTCGCGGTTAAAGGCGTCGTTATAGATGGCGGTGAATTGTTCTAAGCCAGGGCCGCCAGCACTGGGCGCGGTGCCCATGACGCCAGAAATGACGAAGCTGCCGTCGCTATCTTTGCCGACCAGTTCAGCGATGCTGGCATCTTTCATGCCATCGGTCAGCAACACTTGGGTCTCGCCATCGAGAAAACCCTGCTCAAAGGCAGCTTGCAGAATGAGACTGCCGGTCTCAGGATAGGCAACGAGCAGGACAGCATCGGGGGAACCATTGAAGACGCTGCTGACTTCGGAGTCGAAGGAGGAAGCATCGGGGGGATAGAGGGTGGGATTGTCTTGGTTGACGACGGTGCCCCCGAGGGCGGTGTAGGCTTCAGCGAAGGACTGAACCAGACCGCTACCGTAGTCGTTATTAATTGCGATGACGGCAACGGTTTCATACCCCTGATCCATGGCTAACTGGGCCAGGGCTTGGCCTTGGAAGGTGTCGGGCGGTGCCGTGCGGAACCAGTAGCCATCAAAGTCACCGGCTTTGGCTTGTTCTGTGAAAACGGGGCTGGTGGCAGAGGGGGAAATTTCGACCACTTGGTTGCGAACGGCAATGTCAACAGCAGCGCTGGAGACGGAGCTAGCAGCAGCTCCCACAACGCCAGAGACTTGATCGACTTCGGCAAGTTTACTCATAGCGGCGGCCCCAGCGGCCGGATCGGTTTGGTCGTCTTCAGAAATGAGCTGCACGGGTTGCCCTAGAACACCGCCGCAACCGTTTACGGTTTCGACTAATAAGGTGGCGGAATCTTGCATCGGGCCACCATATTGGGCCAGGTCGCCGGTGATCGGCAGCAGGGTGCCAATTTTCAGCGCTTCGCTGCTGGCAGCGGTGTCGGTCGTATCGGCAGTATCGGCAGCATCGGAATCAGCGCTAGGAGCCGTTTCGCCGCAGGCTCCTAGGGTGAGGGCAAGGGCGATCGCTCCCCACAACATGGGCGATCGCCGATTGAAGAAGCTGAATTTGTAATGGTTTTTGGACATGGTTTTTACCGATAAATTTATTGGGCTGATTGTTAGCGTAAATCTGAGTGGGATCTTTTACCAAAAGAATACCTAGAACTAAGAATGATGGGCAATATAGGCGATCGCTATCTTTGTTAAGAAATTCAGTCTTGAATTAATTTTTGAAGTCTTAACCTAAGTCTTAAGTTGAATTTTTAAGTCTTAAGTTAAGACTAGTAACAAGATTAAGCGTCTCGTTTTGAGATAAAGAATTTGGTGATTGCGCAAATGGGCGAAACGGAGCGATCGCTTTTGACTGGATAACGGGAGATTGAAGAACGGCGTTTTTGTGTTCCCAAAACTAGGGAGCGATCGCTTGCAAACAAGGTCTTATATCAATACAAATAGTCTTGAAATGAGTCCTAATTTAAGACTATTAATCTCTTAGTTATATATGGCTATCTTAATGTGAGTCTATTGTGTTTGTTTTAGGTCTATTTCTAAGAATTAATGTCTTGATTTAAGGCAATTCAAGCAGCAAATTTTGCCTGGATTTTCCCCCTAAAATCCGCGTTTTTTGGGTGGTAAATTGGATACACTTCAGGGGTGATTGAGGTGAGTTGGGGGCGATCGCCAACCCGATCTACAGGCCAAATTGCCTGGATCGTGGTCGGTGTTCAGAGGACGGAGGGGAGGCGATCGCCCTAGAATTGCCCTGAAATGACCCTCAAAAATTTAGTCCAATATTAGTCCAGTAGACTTTTATTCCAGGTCAGGATTCTCCAGATTGCTTACAAAACAAGGGTTTTATAGGGATAGAGGGCTGCTGATTGTTTGCGAATACCGCAATTAACCCGATGGACTGTAGCCCCCCTGAAGCGCCGCTGAGGTTGCCCGAGTCCTGAAAGATCTCCCCTCCTGCCCACCCCCTCACAGCCCATGGTCGCAGTCATCTCTCCAGGATTTCAGAGCCCAATCTATGCCCCAATATTTGGCTAGCCAACATGCTTGCTAAGTGACAAGTCTGGGGGCTTAAAAATGCTGCAAAAAACGTCTCAGCAAAACACTTTTGTCCTTCGATCAGGATTCTGTTTTGCGATGTCGGACATGTTGTTCTGCGATCGCAGAACAGTCAACCCTTCTCGCTATAGGGTCAACCCTTCAATGGCGTGACGATTAGCAAACATCCCGCGCCGCAAATGTACTTCACACCTAAGCATCCACATCAACATTCAGACCAACGTCCATCCATTGGATCAACCTTGGCCTGATAGATGACATCGAGAATGTAGGGAAACCCACACCAAATTTAGACCGATAAGTCGTGCGATACATTGCACCGTCAATCTGTAGTTAGGCATGGCCTGGTCAGTGCATGACCAGCACAAGTCCCATAGCATCCCGTGCAATAAACTCCCACATTCTAGAACCAGGACAACCCATGAAAGACGGTTGGTCGAAGCACAATTTTCTAAAAGCAATAGAGCATCTGATCGACGACAATCAACAGAACACCCAGACTCCATGGATCAGTCGGCAACAGCTATGCCAACATTTCCAGCAACATTACAAGGCCGACCCAGAAGCGATCGCCCTCCAGTTCACCCGCCACCCAAAGGGACTGCAATATCTGCTAGTCAAATGTGATCGATTTGCTATCTATAGAATCCCACAGCCAGGGGAATACTATGTTGCCAGGAGACAAAACGATGGACTCGACAGATTGAAAAGTGGTCACCCAAAACCAAAGCAGCGATCCAATAGTAGGTGCGATGAACGTCCAACCGTACCTCAGCCATCAAAAGCAACCCATCGGCGCAAGACAACCTATTCAGTGGGACTCCATCACCTCAAAGCCATGCTTGCCTCTCTCAATTCTCAGCCCTAGGTATGTCGAAAGGGAGAAGAGAAAGTTTTTTCTGTCCAGCCAGGAATCTATGAGGCGAGGGTTACGTTTCTAGGATCTACCAGAGGTGTCCGTAGCGACTGGGTCATCCGTGAAGGCTGGCATTATAGTCAATGCCTTTTCAGTACAGATACAGATCTGCCGTTCTAGCGATCGCCCCTCGCAACATCTCTCAGAAAAAGCGATCGCCCCCTGATTGAGGGCTTTGTTTTGTATCCATGTATCCAGCCTTGAAGACTGGAAGTGGTCAGACTATGAGCTACCTCATGAACAAATTGAACAATCTCTGTCACACTGAGGCCAAACAGTGGAGTAGCTCATGTTTAACCGTGAGCGTCTCGCTCACACTGTCTTGATGGCGAATGAGTTGGGAGTGTGAGCATCTCACGTTCCGATTTCATTGCCTCATTCAGCAACGCCCAAAAAACAGACATTTCTCAACAGACATCTCTCAATCGTTTTTTATTTCAAAGGACAACCCATGACGACCTTATTTGACCAACTAGGTGGCGCAGCAGCAGTAGATTTAGCCGTCGATAAATTTTACGAGCGCGTGCTCCAGGATGATCGCATTAAGCACTTCTTTGCCAACGTGAACATGACCAAGCAGCGAGCACACCAAAAGGCCTTCTTGACCTACGCCTTTGGCGGCACCGATAAGTACGATGGCCGCTATATGCGCGAAGCCCATCAAGAACTCGTCAAACACCATGGACTAAACAGCGAGCACTTTGACGCCGTAGCCGAAGACTTGATGATCACCCTTGAGGAATTGGGAATCTCAGAGGACTTGAGAGCCCAAGTGGCTGCGATCGCTGCTGCCCCTCAGCACAAGCGGGATGTGTTAAATCAATAGGTTGATCGCCACCCCAGCCTTGCAAATGGTATCGCGTAGGAAAACTGCTGTGACAACCTTTCACATCAACCATACCATCGGCACATGGTGCCCTGTGATCCTGCCCTAGCGCATTTGCTTGAAGCTGCACTGGGCTGCTGGCGACTGAGTTAGCCCAGTGCCTGCTACTGTCCAACAACTCGTGAGAAAAGCTGCGGCAGAGCGATCGCTCTTCATGACGCCTCGGTAGAGGAAATTGATGATCGAGTTGGACCTATGGTGAATCGACGTGTTGTTGCAGAGGTTATTGAAAGATCTAACCAATCAGTTGAGAAAAGATACTCTTTGCGTGATTTGCAATTAGAGGAAGATGTACTGTAGCAACGGCAGTCCAAATTAGATGAAGACTTGAATTGTTTTTGGGGGGAATATGAATAGATTTAGGGTAACCAAGATCATCGCTGTATAAAAAGGTGTATAGATGAGTTAGGGTAAGTTTCGGATCTAGCGATCGCCCCCTAGGACTCAGTCACCGCGAGATGAAATAGACCATCGCCTTGATTGACTAAGGGATTATTGGTGTGACCGATGACAATGCCGTTGTAGGGACTATCAATTTTACTGGTGCGATCGCCGAAGGCATCCGTGATGAAGCCCAAAGATTGTTTTTTCTGAATCGACTGTCCTAAAGTCACTGCTGGGTGCAGCATTCCGCTTCGACTCGCCCGCACCCATTTCGTTTCCTGCACCTCGATGGGATCAACTGAAGGATGAAGGATAGGTGAGCTATACATCCCTAATGCCGACATCACCTGTAAAATGCCCGTCACGCCGGTAGCGATCGCGTCTTGGTCAAACCGTAGGGCTTCCCCAGCTTCGTAGAGCAGCACTGGGATGCCGCGATTGGCTGCCGCTTGTCGCAGGGAACCATCCCGCATGGATGAATGAATGATAATGGGTGCCCCAAAGGCCTTCGCTACCGCATAGGTCTTGGCATTGCTGAAGTCGCCGCGCACCTGAGGCCAGTTGACGCGATGAAAAGAGGCGGTATGTAAGTCAATGCCGTAGTCGCAATGGGCGACCACCTCAGTCATAAACAAATGGGCGAGGCGAGCTGCCAAGGAGCCGCGCTTGGAGCCAGGAAAAGATCGATTTAAGTCGCGGCGATCGGGTAGATAGCGCGATTGTTCGATAAAGCCAAACATATTGACAATGGGAACGGCAATCAGCCGTCCATGCAGGCGATGGGGTTTTACCTGGGTCAGCACTTGGCGGATAATATCCACACCGTTAATTTCATCGCCATGAATAGCGGCACTCAGCCAAAGACAGGGCCCTTGATAGCGCCCATTGATCACCGTCACCGGTAAACTGAGTAACGTTTGCGTCGGTAGACGGGCAATGGGAAGTTCTAGACGCTGCTTGCGTCCCGGCAGCACCTCCACTCCACCAATCGCGATCGCCGTCCCCGGCTGACGACCGAGGGGCGATCGCTCTTCGACTCCACCCTTTGTATCCCTGCTGACATTGACATCACTCATGCATTCCAGAGTATCGCAAACCTGCAGCACTGTGGTTAGCCATGGTTAACCATTGAGGCGATTTCGGCTGCGTTGCGGCGTAGCATTTTTGGCCACAAATTCAATAATCTTACCTGCCACATCCGCCTGGGTTGCCGCTTCAATGCCCTCTAGACCAGGGGATGAATTCACCTCCATCACCACTGGGCCATGGTTCGATCGCAGAATATCGACCCCTGCCACCCGCAGCCCCATGGCTTTAGCAGCTCGGATCGCCGTGCTACGCTCTTCCGGGGTGAGTTTAATTTTGGCTGCCATACCGCCCCGGTGCAGGTTAGAGCGAAATTCGCCGGGGGCTCCCTGACGCTTCATAGCCGCCACCACCTTGTCGCCAATCACAAAGCAGCGGATATCCATGCCCCCGGCTTCCTTAATAAACTCCTGCACCAAAATATTGGCATCTAGTCCACGGAAAGCTTCAATCACCGACTGGGCAGCCTGTTTGGTTTCCGCTAGCACAACTCCGATGCCCTGGGTACCCTCCAACAGCTTAATCACCAACGGCGCACCGCCGACAATTTCAATCAAGCCTTCAATATCTTTCGTGGAATGGGCAAAGCCGGTGACGGGAAGACCAATCCCCTTCCGGGCTAGGAGCTGCAGGCAACGCAACTTGTCCCGCGATCGCGAGATAGCCTGGGATTCATTCATGCAAAAGACGCCCATCATCTCAAACTGCCGCACCACCGCCGTGCCGTAGAAAGTTTTAGACGCGCCAATCCGTGGAATCACCGCATCAAAATCATCCAACGGATCCCCTTGGTAGATCACCTGAGGACGATGGGAGGTGATATTCATGTAGCAACGCAGGTAGTCAATCACCCGGATCTCATGGCCGCGTTCCTCACCGGCTTCCTTCAGTCGTCGCGTGGAATAGAGGGATGCTTTTTGCGACAGGATGGCGATTTTCATCGGTTTAGCGGGGCGATCGGCAGGGCTAGAGTCAGCAGTCTGGCTCTGATCAACGTAGGAATCACGGTCATGCAGGTCGTTGTAGTCTGTCACGGCTCTGGCTCGGTGAGATGGATGAACAAGGAATCTGAACGATGGACAGTGGAATGAACATCAGCACTTTGCAGGTACGATCGCCCTGGGTCTACCCAGAATTTATGGCGCACGGCCTGCCGACCCAGCAGCATACGAAATCCCATCACATCGCGGTTGGTGAGGGTGAGTTCAATCGGCCAATGCTGGCCATTTAAGGTCACCCGCGTTTGAATCACGGGACGCCGTTCAGCATGGCCACCGGAGTTGCGCACCTCTCGCTCGTCTAAAAGCGGGGCTTCTGCCGTCAGAGTGCGATCGCTGTTGCGTTGCAAGGGATGAACCTGAAACCGTACCCAGGGCTGACCATCGCGCTCGATAGGCTGAATATGAAACGCATGGAGTGCAGAGGAGCGGGCCCCGGTATCAATTTTTGCCTTGATGGCGGTGATTCCCAAATCGGGCAACACCAGCCATTCTCGCCAGCCAATCACCGGCAGTTGGGTTGAGTCATTCACGAGATTGATGTCCAAACACCACGGGCTCACATCGAGGCCAGGCTACCACAGGCAAACCTGGCTAATGGCAACGTTGCCCCCAAAGCATACTGCCACATCTGAGTTTGGATCATGGGTGCGATCGCCATATTCGCCAGTGTAGCGAAATTGCTGATCGATCACTTCAAACTCCGTGGGCAGGGGTTGGGTGCAGCACGAACAAAATACCAGGTTTGGCGGTGGATCGTCGTCCCCTAAATGGGGTAGATTGACATTCCAAAAACAGCCAGGTTTCTGGGGTAAGCCCAGCAAGCGATCCAGGACTTGAACCGTGAGCTGGGTAGCCCGCTCCCAGTTGATCGGCCGACGACGGTGGATGTAGTGGGAAAAGGCGATACCTGGCAATCGCAGTAGGGCGGCCTCCCGCACCGCTGCTACGGTTCCCGACACATACAGATCTGCTCCTAGGTTACCCCCAGCATTGATGCCCGATAGCACCCAGGTTCCTTGGGGGCATAAATGGGTCGCTGCCACCCGGGTACAGTCGGCAGGGGTGCCATTTATGGCGTAGGCCGTATCCGATCGGCGTTGAATGGCGATCGCTGCTCCTCGGGTCAGTTGGTGGCTGCAGCCAGAATATTGCTTCTGCGGGGCCACGATCACACTGTTGTCGCCAACGGCATTCCGCAGGGCCTGCAAACCGGGGGCATCAATGCCGTCATCATTGGTCAAAATAAACGTCATAGCTCTAGAAAACGCGATCGCTTCTAGAGTGTAGCGCTAGAAAGAGCGATCGCTGGCGCTGCAGCCGGATGAATCAGTCGCGCCAATTTGCGCCGCATGATAATGCCGGGTTGATCCGTCCACATATGCTGCTCAGCATGGAGATCCAAGGGCACATCATAGTCCGTCCCTTCCAAAATATCCTTATCTTCCAGCGTCACCGCTCGGTCAAAGGCGATAATATCCTGGGCCGGTGCATCCGCCTCCGTATCATTGCGCAGACAGAACTGGACAATCTGCGATACCTGATCATTCACCGGCGTCGCTGCGGTAAAAATCAAATGCACCAGACCGTTAGGATAGGTAATCCGCAGGGTGCGGAGAAAGGGTAGATACCAGGTGGCACGACTGAGACGCAGGGTGCGATCGCTCTCCATGCCAAGATTCTGTTTCTGCATGTCAGAGTTTTTCACCGGCAGTCCATAGGTCATGGTCAGCCCCCCGTCCGTTTCTTCCAGCGAGGTAGGCGGCGGTGGTACGGGTTCCTGGGAGATGCCAAAGGTCTTGTGATGGACAAAGTGGGGATGGGCATTGTCAAAGGAATTTTCCATCAGCCGCAAACCGGCACAGCGCCAGGGTTCATAGAACTGGGGAATGTAGCGAAACTGCGGATCCACAGCCTCGGGAATATCGGGAATATCTGCCAGCGGACTATCCAAGCAAACCCAGGCATAGCCGTAGCGCTCAACGCAGGCATAGCCCGGCACCTGATAGGCCGGAGAAATGGGGCGATCGGGCACCTGGGGCACCTGCACACAGCGGCCTTGCCTATCGAAACACCAGCCATGGTAGGGACATTGAATCGCACCGTCCACCACCGTTCCCTGCGAAAGCCGCGCTGAACGATGGCAACAGCGATCAGCCACAGCCACCGGCTGCCCCTCGCCCGCCTGCCAAATCACCAGCCGTTGTCCCAAAAGCTCAAACGCTGCTGGGCCATGCTGAATCTGGGCGATGGGCACCACCGGATACCAAAACCGCCGAAATACAGGGTGCTGGGTGACAAGCATGGCTGATCTCCATCAAGGCTGAACTCGTAAACTCATGCTCATTAAACCAGGACACCTGCCAACGAATCGTTCCCAGCGTACCAAATGCCCGTACTCTGAAGCGTCAGTAACCCGCCTGCTGAGGCGGAAAACCTGGTGTGCCCTAGAAGTCCTTCTCGTTCCTCTATCTTCGTTCTTCCATTTTCGTTCTTCTCTCTTGCGGTACTAGGCGGCCCGCAGCAGACCAGCCGCGATCGCTTCCTCAATCTGCGATTCCACCCAGGGCCACAGGGCCGGCGCGCCAACCTGCACCGCCGACATGCGATCGCGCACCTGAGCATGATGCACACCATGCAGCATCCAGGTATGCCCGTTAGTTTGCATATTATTCAAAAAGGGTTGTAGACAATCCAGAGCCTTAGCAAACTGGGCATCCGCTGTCACTTGCTCCTCATATTCATCCCACCAAGCGCGCAGTTGCTGCCCTTGCTCCGGCGGCAGCAGACCAAACAGGCGATCGGCAGCTTGTATCTCGCGCGCTGCTTTGCTTTGGTTGCCGTCGGCGTCATAGCAAAAGGTATCGCCCGCATCGATTTCCACCAGATCATGCACTAGGAGCAGACGAATCACATGCAGCAGATTCACCGGCTGATGGGCATATTCTTCAAGAGCGATCGCCATCATCGCGATGTGCCACGAATGTTCAGCACTATTTTCCTGGCGCGAAGCATCGGTAATCAGGGTTTGCCGCAGGATGCCTTTAAGCTTGTCGATTTCTAAGACAAACTGCATCTGTTGCTGAAGGCGATTTGGGTCAAAGGTTGGCAGGATCATGGGATTGTGAATGAAGTGCGAGGGAGTCTCGCTCACGGTTCGTTAGTGCAAATCATATCGCGATTCAGCAACGCCAACGAGTCTAAGGAGGGCTATGGGGAGCGATCGGCGATCGCTCCCTGGCTCTATCATCCCGCAGCCAGACTCAACTTGCGACTTACAACGGCGTACTGGCCTTCAAGGCTCGTTCCATCAACATCACCTGAGAACTACGTTCCTCCTCATCCGCATCAGGGCGACGCTGAATATACTGCCCATCAGGCTGTAGTTCCCACGCTTGGCGATTATCTGCCAGCATAATATCTAACACCTCTAGGAGATCTTTCATCAGCCTAGGATGAGTAATCGGTGTCATCGCTTCCACCCGCCTATCCAAATTACGCGGCATCCAGTCAGCACTGCCGATAAAGATCTCGCCCTCTCCTTCATTGTGAAAATAAAATAGTCTAGAGTGCTCAAGATATCGACCAATAATGCTCATCACGCGGATATTTTCACTAATACCAGGCAGTTGAGGGCGCAAACAGCAGATCCCTCGCACAATTAAATCAATAGACACACCCGCTTGAGATGCCTTATAGAGCGTTTGGATAATCGTCGGATCTACGAGGGAGTTCATTTTTGCAATGATCCGCCCGGTTCCACCTTGTTCACAATGCGCAATTTCTCGCTGAATCAGTTCCAACATGCGATCGCGTAGGTTCACCGGTGCCACAAGTAATTTCCGGTAAGATTTTTGCCGTGAATAGCCGGTGAGGAAATTAAATAGATCCGTTAAGTCCGCTCCTAAATCTTCATCACTACTCAATAGCCCCAAATCCGTGTAGAGCTTAGCCGTTTTGGGATTATAGTTGCCAGTGCCAATATGAACATAGCGATTAATATGTCCATCCTCCCGCCGCACCACCAGCAGTACCTTAGTATGGGTTTTTAAGCCCATTAGCCCGTAAACGACGTGAACCCCAGACTTTTCAAGCTTCCGAGCCCACCAGATATTATTTTCCTCATCAAAGCGAGCCTTAAGTTCTACTAAGACCACCACCTGCTTGCCGTTTTCTGCCGCTGCAATCAGGGCAGTGATAATGGGAGAATCTCCTGAGGTACGATACAGGGTCATCTTAATCGCCAATACATCTGGATCACGGGCTGCTTGCCCGATAAACTGCTGCACAGTCGTAGAGAAGCCATGATAAGGATGGTGCAGCAAAATCTCATGTCGCCGCATGATAGAAAAGATATCTTCCCCATCCTCTAGATCAGAGAGCGCCGTATCATCATTAGGATCCCGCAGGCGCTTGAGTCGATTTGGTACGGTGGGTGTCCAAGGCTCATCCTTCAGGTCTGGCAAGGGTAGCGACATCAAGGTCATGAGATCTTCTAACCCCAGCAGTCCATCCACAATATACACATCATTGTGGGTAAGGTTCATCTCCTGTAGCAGGGTTTCCTCCACCCAATCCGGCATCGTAGACGAGACCTCCATCCGCACCACCGATCCGCCTAGGCGACGTTTGCGCAGCTCCTGCTCAATTGCCATCATCAGGTCATCTGCTTCATCTTCCGCTAGTTCCAAATCGGCATTGCGGGTAATCCGAAACGGATGATATTCCCGAATCGTCATGCCGGGAAACAGAAAATCTAAATTATGGGCAATCACCTGCTCCAGCGGAACGCCCATCCAGAGGATGGAAGCATCATCGCTTCCCCAGAGGTTTTTGGGCAGGGGTAGAAATCGCGGCAACACCTTCGGCACCTTGACCCGAGCAAAGTGCTCGATGCCAGCTTCCAGATCTTCGACCACCACAGCCAAATTGAGACTGAGGTTGGAAATGTAGGGGAAAGGATGTCCTGGATCCACAGCCAAGGGAGTCAAGACTGGGAAGATTTGATCCTTAAAATAGTCATTCAGGCAAGATTGCTGTTCCGACGTTAGCTGACTGTAGTCCAGCAAATGGATGCCGTAATCTTTCAGAGTGGGGCGTAGATCTTGCTCAAAATGCCGGTGCTGTTCACGCACCATCGGGCGGAGGCGATCGCTGATGGCATTGAGCTGATCCTGGGGCGTGCGTCCATCGGGCGTGCGCTTGCTCACCTGCACTTCCACCTGCCGCTTTAACCCAGCCACCCGCACCATAAAGAATTCATCTAAGTTGTTGCTGAAAATGGCTAAAAACTTCAGCCGTTCGAGCAATCGTGTCCGTTCATCTAAGGCTTCAGACAACACGCGATGGTTGAACTCCAGCCAACTGAGTTCGCGGTTGAAATAGAGATCGGGGTGACGCAGATCTTGCTCTTGAGGCTTAGGTTTCGGTTTGGTCATAGGTTTAGCAGATGCCAGCAACTGAGCTACAGTGGGAGTGATCAAAATAAACGACGATGGTCAGACTCATCCAAAACAGGGGAGTTAGGGTCATCATAGCCAACACTGTCCAAAGTTTCATGTAATCTAGGATGCACTGGTTTCGTCCTATACTCTTCCCATGCACCTATCCCTCCCCAAGATGACGATTAGACTCCTGCGCTTCGGGCTGATTCTCGGGGTGGCGATCGCCCCTAGCTGTGGCTGGATGGGAGATACAGCGGAGCGTCCAACGCCCCCACCGGCAGCCGAAGCGCCACCCGAGTCTCCCACCAGCCCAGAAGAGCCCGCACCTGAGCCTAACCCTGAGCCCTCGGCTCCAGAACCCACGCCGATCACGCCATTCACCCCAGGCGATCGGGATGTCGTGATCGATGGTGTAGATTGCCAGAATGCACAGACTCAATCCGCCATGAATCGCTGTGCAGAAGAAACCTTTAAATTAGCAGATGAGGATCTGAATCGCCTCTACCAACAGGTGCTGAGTCAACTTCCCCAAAGCGATCGCCCTGCATTGATAGAAGCCCAGGAAGCCTGGCTCACCTACCGGGATGACAACTGCGACTTTGAAGCCAGCCTGTTTGAAGGTGGCTCCATACAACCGCTGACCTATTACTCTTGCCTAGAACGGATGACCGATGAACGGATTGAGGTTTTACAACAATAGGTTTTACAACAATAGGTATACCGCTTTGGGAGCGATCGGCAGCATGGGTTAGGCGTAACCGCAACGCATCCAGGCTTGACGGAGAAGATTCGATGATAAGGAGGTTTGATGAAACGACAGCATATGGCTTGGATCACGGGACTGGCGATCGCCCTTAGTGTTTCTTCTATCGGCTATAGAACCCAGACGCTGCAAGCCCAAGCGTCCAATGTCAATTGCCAAGCCCCCCAAGGAACGCCAGAGTATAACTACTGCGCCCAAGAGCAATACGACGAGGTGGATACCAAGCTGAACCGTGTCTATCAAGACTGGAAGGCGCAGCTCAGCCCCGCCGCCCAAGAAAAACTCACCGATGCAGCCCTAGCCTGGATCGACTACCGCGATGCCCACTGTACCTTTGAAGTTCGAGAAGCAATCGATGGCACCGGATATTCAGCCTATCTCAATGACTGCCTAACCAGGCTCACCGAGGCGCGCACGGCAGAATTAGAGTATCAAACGACCTTGATTCCCTAGCTTCCCCGCATCCGCGAGGTCAACGTCACTCCCTTGGGAAGAGAGCAGGAAAAGTGCAGGTGCGTTCCCCTCTGCTGGCTTGGGAAAAAGCTTGGGGTAAGGGTCGTCGAGGTTCCTCCGTCAACCAGCCCCGAACTCAGGATCCCAAAACTATGGGGGAACAGCCCACTAGCTATCCCCCCATAGATGCGATCGCTTCGATGACGCGCACCTGGTTTTAGGTCAGACTCAAGTCCTTACCCGAGGCGCAAGAGACTTAATAGATCTCTTGCTTATTGCCCTTCGGATTGGGAGAGGTCGGCAATGCAGGAATGTCCACGATCGGCTGATCGAGGGCAATCATCAACGCATCATCCGGCACAATCATACCGGCAGAGTTTGAGTCTGGTAAGGTAGCCAACTGTGGCGATGGCGTAAACGTACCAGGGACAAGCCATGACACAGCGCCAACGGCCATAGCAGCGATCGCCGCTCCACCCCAGCCCAGACGGCGACGCTTGCGGCGTTCTAGGGTTTGGAAAACACCCTGAACAAGCTGGTCGGCACTGTAGTCTGCTGAGGGCATGGGCATCGCCCCAAAACCTTGGCGCAGGGATAGCAGGCGCTGATGTAGGCGTTGAACCTGAGGATCATGGGCTAGCCAAGTTTCAACCTGATGACGTTCTTCCGACGTCACCTCCCCATCTAAATACGCACTGAGTAGCTCGAAGCGATCGCGTTTCATTTGTTCCATGATGCTCAACGAGGAAGATGGATTCATATGTTCACCCTCCAAACTTGTGAACCTTTTTTCTAAACTAGGGTTCGAATGAGGTGAGAACGAGAGAGGGATAGTCAACCTGACGGGCTGCGTTTCTGCCTCCAGGCTTTGCCTTACATCCTAACGATGTGGGAGGTGAGCTAGAATCAGCCAATTTGACCATCCTAAACAGCTATGACTCCCAAAACCGATCATTTGTTGCCGAATCTATCTATCGTTTGGATGATGTCAGACGAGCAATATGAGGGGCGGCTCTGATGGCGCTAAACCGTGTCGTCAGGACTTGTCGTTTCCTGCTCAGCAATTCTACCGATCAAATCATACGAGAAGCGCCGGAGAAAAGATAGCGATCGCCCCCATAAATTCCTACAAATTTAGGCAACGTTAGGATGACTGGAGCTATCCTGAGCAAAGCCGCCCCTAGTCTTGTAGATAGGCCTGAAGTTGAAGCTGTAGACGCTGACGGGCGCGGGCAATCCGTGACTTCACCGTTCCTAATGAAACGCCCGTAATTTCAGCAATTTCTTCGTAGGCCATGCCCTCAATTTCCCGGAGCACAATGGTGATGCGAAACACTTCGGGTAAATCAGCGATCGCCTCCCGTAGCTGGTCATAAAACTCGCGGGTTGCCAACTGTTCCGCCGGCCCTGGATCCCCCGACGGCAGTTCCCAATCCATCTCGCCATCATCAAAAATCCGAGGCGCATCTAGAGATAGAGGGCTACTCACCCGTTTCCGCTTGCGCAGTTCGTCGTAAAACAAATTCGTGGTAATACGGCTCAGCCAGCCCCGAAACTTGGCAGGCTCCTGCAAGCGCTTAAGATTGCGGTAAACGCGGATCCAGACTTCCTGGGCTAAGTCAGACCGATCAGACCAGTCAGGTGCCAAATGATACAAGACCCGATCAACGTGGGATTGGTAGCGGCGCATCAGTTCAGAGAACGCTGCTTTTTCAGGCCGCAACCCAGCCTGACACCGAAGAATTAGATCGTAGTTCGAGAGTTTTTCTGCTTGCACAGGTATCTGAGGAGAAGTTGCCTCAGCCGTTGACCAAGTGATGGGAATGGATTGACTCATGGGCAAAACGAAGCTCCGGAGATTCCTTGACAATTCAGATGGAGGATCATGCTGAAAAGTTCCCGAGGAGGACACCTTGCTTCTCCCTTGATCCGGATCGAGGGAGCATTCAGCATGAGGGGTGTTGATGGTGACTGACCCTAGTGCAGGAGCATGACTCCTCACAAGCAGGCCCTTCGATCATCATCAGCCTCACTCTATCGACTTGTGCTTCGAAATCCTTAACCCGATGGGACGGTTTTTGATCCGCACACTCTGATGACACACGCTAGGTGATGTCAACTCGGGCTAAGCAGGCTTCTAAGGTGGCTACAACGGACTGGCTGAGAGTGTTGTAATCATAGCCCCCTTCTAAACCCAATAGAACAGCATGAGAAACATCCAAGCAGGCTTGGGTGAATAGACCATAGTCACGCGGTTGTAGCGAGATCCCGGCTAGGGGATCTGCCTGGTTGCCATCATACCCTGCACTGACAATGATTAAGTCAGGGGCAAACCCCTTCAAAAAGGGAATGACGTCTTGCTCTAAGCGAGGGCTGTAATCCTCGATAGTGCTTCCGGCGGCCATGGGAATATTCAGCACGTTGTTGTAGTGTCCCTGTTCCGTTGGGGCCCCGGTGCCGGGGTAGAACGGATATTGATGCATGGAGCAATAGGCTAGGCGTGGATGGGTTTCCACGATCGCCTGAGTGCCGTTACCATGATGCACGTCCCAGTCAAAAATTGCCACACGCTGGATGCCGGCCTGCTCTAGGGCATAGTAGGCAGCGATCGCCGCGTTGGAAAAGATGCAAAATCCCATACCGCGCTGGGCTAGGGCATGGTGTCCGGGAGGACGGGCCAGCACAAAAGCCGGACATTGATGTTGATGCACCACATCTACCCCGTCTAACCAAGCGCTGACGGCGAGCCTGGCCACATCGTAGGTTAACGGTGAGACGGGGGTATCGGGATCAATCTGCCCACCTCCCTGATTCGACAAAGCCCGCACGGCCTCTAGGTAGTCGCGGGGATGCACCCGCAGCAGGGCCTGGGTGAGCCGATCGCCCTGACGATCAACCGGTGTGGGCGATCGCCAGTCGAGCTGATCGGCCCAGGGCTGGGCCCGCAAGGCCGCTGCCACGGCCGTCAAGCGACCGCCATTCTCAGGATGGTAGAAGCCTGTGTCATGCAGTTGGAAGGCGTCGTCGTAGAAAATTGGCAGCATGGGCAGCCCTAAGGTAAGTGCTTTCTTTCGATCTTACGGGAGAGTGCGATCGCCCGTAAGATCATGGGCAAAAACTTACGCCACTCCCCGGCTCAGTTCCCAGGGGGCGATCGCCCAAACCCTAGCTATATATGCCATGCCAGACCTCAGAGAGGGATTGCACCCCAGGCCTTACTTAGGGAAAACATGCTAGAATGAGCAGACGCGATTCATAACTTTTAAGACCAATCGGCAGGTAGATCAGCAGTTTTTAGCTATTTTGAGCCATTAACTGCTGAAATTTTTAGTTTTTGGAGCTTTTCAGCCTATGAGCACCCCTCAGGAACGGATTGTCCCAACGGATCTGCGGAGTGAGATGTCTCGATCCTACTTAGAATATGCGATGAGCGTCATCGTAGGACGGGCACTACCCGATGCTAGGGACGGTCTGAAACCTGTCCATCGTCGCATTCTGTATGCGATGCATGAGTTGGGGCTTAGTCCCGATCGTCCCTTCCGGAAATGCGCCCGTGTGGTCGGGGACGTGATCGGTAAATACCATCCCCACGGGGACACCGCCGTCTACGATGCCTTGGTGCGCATGGCCCAGACCTTTTCCATGCGATCGCCCTTGGTAGACGGTCATGGCAACTTTGGCTCCGTCGATAACGATCCGCCAGCAGCCATGCGGTACACCGAATGTCGTCTGCGGGCCATCACCACAGACTCGCTGCTGCAAGACATCGAAGCCGACACCGTTGACTTCATTGACAACTACGACGGCTCTCAGCAAGAACCCCTGGTCATGCCATCTCGCGTGCCCCAGCTTCTGCTGAATGGTTCATCGGGCATTGCCGTAGGCATGGCCACCAACGTGCCCCCCCACAACCTCGGGGAGCTGATTGATGGCGTCATCGCCCTGATCCATAATCCCGAGCTAACCGATGTAGAGCTTCGTCAACATATTCCTGGCCCCGACTTCCCCACCGGCGGGCAAATCTTGGGCACCAGCGGCATCCGCGAAGCCTACGCCACCGGGCGCGGCTCGGTCACCATGCGCGGCGTGGCAGAAATTGAGACGATCGAACATCGAGGACGTCCTGACCGGGAAGCGATCATCATCACCGAGCTGCCCTTCCAAACCAATAAGGCAGCGCTGATCGAGAAAATCGCGGAGATGGTGAACGAACGCCGTCTAGAGGGCATTGCCGACATTCGCGACGAGAGCGATCGCAACGGTATGCGCATCGTCATCGAACTAAAGCGAGATGCCTACCCCCGCGTGGTGCTCAACAACCTCTACAAGCAAACCCCGCTGCAAAACAACTTTGGGGTCAACATGCTGGCCCTGGTGGATGGAGAACCCCAACTGCTGGGCATTCGCCCCCTGCTGCAGGTTTTTCTAGACTTCCGCATTGAAACCATCCTGCGCCGCACCCGCTATCGCCTCCGCAAGGCAGAAGAACGGGATCACCTCCTGCAAGGGTTGCTCATTGCCCTCGATAACCTCGATCAGATCATTGCCTTGATTCGCCGGGCCGCCGATGCCCCCACCGCCAAGCAGGAGCTGATTGAGTCCCACGGATTATCAGAATCCCAAGCCGATGCCATCTTGCAAATGCAACTGCGGCGGCTGACGGCCCTAGAAGCCGAGAAAATTCAGCAAGAACATGAAGACCTACGGGCCCGAATTCTTGATCTACAAGACATTCTAGACCGTCGCGATCGCGTGCTCGAAATTATTGAAACCGAGCTAGAGCAGATTCGCGCCACCCACGGCACACCGCGTCGCACGGTAATTGCCCCCCATGACGGCGACCTCGGCGATATCGACCTGATTGCCAATGAGCAGGCCATTATTCTGCTGACAGAGCAGGGCTATATCAAACGGATGCCGGTGAGCACCTTTGAAGCTCAAAACCGTGCCACCCGAGGCAAGGCCGGCACCCGCATGAAAGACGATGATGGTGTTGAACATTTCATCACCTGCTGTGACCACGACAGTATTCTGTTCTTCAGCGATCGCGGCGTAGCCTACTGCCTGAAGGCCTATCAAATTCCCACCGGCTCTCGCACCTCTCGGGGAACCCCCACCGTGCAGATGCTGCCCATTCCCCACAATGAAAAGATCACCTCAGTGATTCCGGTGTCGGAGTTCACCGACGATGAATACCTGATCATGTTGACCCAGAGTGGGTTCATCAAGAAAACCCAGCTTTCGGCCTTTAGCAACATTCGCACCAACGGCCTGATTGCCATCTCCCTGGTGGAGGGCGACCAGTTGCGCTGGGTGCGGCGGGCCCATTCGGAAGACAGCGTGATCATTGGTACCCGCAAGGGCATGACCATTCACTTCCGCACCGATCAGGAACAGCTACGTCCCCTAGGGCGACCCACCCGTGGCGTCAAATCCATGGCGCTGCGGAAAGGCGATGAGCTGATCAGTATGGACATCCTGTCGAGCCAAGTGGTGGAGCAGGTGATGAACAGCGCTGACGAACCGGAGTTGGAGGGCGAGACAGAAGAGCTGGATGTCGATTCGCCCCGCAACCAAGGCCCTTGGGTGCTGGTGATTACCACCGGTGGCTTGGGTAAACGGGTACCGGTGTCGGAGTTTCGTTTGCAAAACCGGGCCGGCATGGGTGTGCGGGCCATCAAGTTCCGCTTGCCCAAGGATGAGCTAGCCGCTCTCCGGGTTGTCAACGATGCCGATGAGTTCATCATCGTCACTAGCCGTGGCATTATCATCCGTCAGGTGGTGAAAGCCATTACCTGTCAGTCTCGCTCTGCCACTGGGGTACGCGTGCAGCGCCTAGATGAAGATGACGCCATCGTGGCCGTGGCGCTGGTGCCGCCAGCCAACGAGGAGCTCGATGAGGTCGCCTCCCTAGACGACGCGGACGGGTCGGAGTTGGATGGGTCGGAGTTGGATGAAGCAGAGGTCGTTGATCCAACTGCGTCTGATGACCAGGCTCTAGACGTAGACGCAACCGTGGTAGATGCGACAGAGGATGAAACCAACGACAGTCCCGACTAAGACTGACCGGTCTGGCTTATGGCCTCCCCGCATCGGGTCTTGGTTGGGGCAACATCACCTCCTGATCGTTGCGGCGATCGGGGGGCTGGTGATGGGGCTGACGCCGGTTCCCGTGGGGATGTATGGGCTAGCTTGGGTAGCGATCGCCCCCCTTTGGTGGGTGGTGTATCAGCGATCGCGCCAGTCTACCTCCATGGGCTCCAACCTCCGCCAGGCCGCTGCCCTAGGTCTAGCCTGGGGCGTAGGCTATCACGGCCTAGCCCTAGCCTGGATTACCGGCGTGCATCCCATGACCTGGATGGGCGTACCTTGGCTGGCCAGTATCACCATCGCCCTCGTCTGTTGGCTGCTCATTACTCTCTGGGGGGCAGGGATCACCGTCGCTTGGGCGATCGCTCAAACCTTAATCTTGCGATGGCTACAGCCTCGACCATGGCTCTCCATACTTTGGGGCGTTGTGTTCTGGTGCGCCATTGAATGGATCTGGAGCCGAGGAGTGCTCTATTGGTCAGCGATCGCCTATAGCCAAAGCCCCTATAATCTACCGCTGCTGCATCTTGGTCAGATCTCTGGCCCTTGGACGATCACCGCTGTCCTCGTCGGCGTCAATGGTGCTCTGGCCTACGCGGTGATCGCTTGGCGATCGCCCCAGGCCCGTCCCGCTGCACGAACCTATGGACTAGGAGCGATCGCCCTCTTGGTCAGCGCCCACCTGATCGGCGGCGGGCTTTACATCCAGCCCCTCCAAGATGCCCCCGATGCGGCCCTGAAGGTTGGCATCATTCAAGGCAATATTCCCAATACCATCAAGCTCTACGACGAAGGTTGGCGACGGGCGATCGCAGGCTACACCACAGGCTATGAAACCCTATCTGAGCAGGGGGTTGATGTGGTGTTGACCCCAGAAACTGCCCTGCCCACGGTGTGGACAAGTCCCCTACATACCCGCACCTCGCTCTACCAAGCCGTGGTAGAACAGCAAACCCCCATCTGGCTAGGAGCCTTTGGCGGCGAGGGGGGCGACATTGCCAACAGCTTGTTCACCGTCTTAGGCGATGGGCGCACCTACAGCGAATATCGCAAGGCGCGGCTGGTACCCCTAGGCGAATATATTCCCTTCGAGCGTTGGCTAGGAAGCATCATCAACCGCCTATCGCCCCTCGATGCCCGCATGATTGCCGGTGATTTGCGCCCCAGATTTGACACGCCTTGGGGTCTGATGACAGTCGGCATTTGCTATGAATCAGCCTTTCCTCAGCACTTTCAGCAGCAGACAGCCCAAGGCGGCCAGTTGATCCTCACGGCCTCGAACAATGCCCACTATGCAGCATCAATGCCGATGCAGCACCATGCCCAAGACGTGATGCGAGCCATCGAAAGCGATCGCTGGGCCGTACGAGCTACCAACACCGGCTACTCCGGCATCGTTGATGCCCATGGCCATACCCTTTGGATGTCTGGCATCAACACCTATGAACTTCATGCCCACACCGTCTATCGTCGCCAAACCCGAACCCTCTACGTACGCTGGGGCAACTGGTTGACGCCGGCCCTGGGGCTAGGAGCGATCGCCCTTTCGCTATGGGAGCTGAGGAACCGAAAGCGATCGCCCCTTAGATCCTAGTCACCACTTTTCAGAGCGCGATCGAGAATGGTGCGGGCCTCTTCTGCCTGAGCCCGAGCTTCTCGGTAGCGCACATTGCTTTGGGCAAAGGTTTTCAGCACCTTAAAACCCTGCTTGAGATCCGTGAGTTCTTCTTCCGTCACCAGCGCGTCACTGAACAGCTTATCGATCTGGGTACGAATCGCCATGGCCTCCTCCCGCGAGGACTGCACCTTCATTTTCAGCGTAGCCAGATTGTTGAGCACCTGCACAGCATGGGTAATAGCGTCCTCATCATCCGAGGGCGTCACCTCCGGCTCTTTGACTTCAATGAATTCGCTAGGACTAAATCCATTCGACAGCTCGGTGGGGAGCTTGCCCTCATCCATTAATTCCATCAGTTGTTCCATCGCCTTGTTGCGTGCTTTTTGAGAATCCTTGCCGGGCACCGATAGGATGATCTCAGGGCTTTGAGTGAGGGTGTATTGAACCATAGGTGAAACGACCTGACGTCAAGATAAGTACATCTGTATTGCTTGCTAGCTCTTTTATTCTAATATGGAGGCGCACTATTTAGGCCATGCGCCTCCTTCGTCGATCCTGGGCTATTGTCCCACAGGACTTGGCAAGGGCGATCGCTCATAAAAAAGCAGCCCATAGGTGGACTGCCGTACAACTCTAGAATCAATGTGTCTTTAGTTCAATTGTACTATAGTGAACTCATCTAGGCAAGCCCATCTTGAGTGAATAGCCTAACCGCCAAACTCTTCCTTGAGTATTTCGTCGTTCTCATCGGCAATGGTTGCCACAATCGTGATATTGCGGGAAATTTCCGCAGGTGAGAGATCGGCCACTGTGCGGCTCGCTAGCGCCACCACCTGCTGATTGACAATACCAAAACTGGCTTCTAGGGTTTCAGACCAGTTTTTTTCCAGCAGTCTGCGCATCAGCCCTGGTTCATCCTTGGCAGGCAGATCCATCACCGTCGCCCAGACTTTGAACAGATCATCTTCCTTGTTGCCCGTGAGCAACACAAAGACTTCCACCGTACCGTACTGAAACTTCCATAGATCGCCATCGTCAGTATGGCTAACCATCGCGCTCTGGTCTTCCTCTAGGCTAGAGATGACGGTTTCAATCACATCTACATAGCTGGTCGAAAGGGTCGTCTGGTTCATGGTTTCAGACACATCTTCTTGATAGACTGTCATGATTTCTTTAATGGCTGAATGGGTTTACCCCAACTCTAGCCTCTAGGAGGGCGATCGCCCCATAGTCTCGAAAATTTTTCATCTTTTGTTGCGTGACATCCTCCCGATGCTGGCCTTGCAGGGACACCGTGAGATCTATACTCCGCCTCCCCATTCGTTAGGCGGATAGAGGTTCCCGAGGATCGTCGTAGATTCGATGCGCCCTGAAAGCCGGAGCCTACCTGTCCACCGACCATCTCCACCATCGTGGTCAAATTACTTTATCTAGCGTTAACGTTGTAGCGGTATGTCTATAAGAAGCACGTCTACACAACGTTTTACCTGTCTTTTCACCCGTTGGTCACACTGGGCGGATGCTGCCTGCGTGAGCCCGTATGACCAGATCTGACACCTACACTAATCCCTATCGAGAGTGCGACTCCCACCCAGACAACCTATGACCATGCCCGCTGACTGGATGCAGTCCCTAACCTCTTGCCTACGCCAACCTTGGCGACGACAGATTCTACTTCTAGCCATTGCCAGCACCGTGGCAATCGGGAGTACCCAATCGTGGCCATCGACGCCAGTACAGGCCCAACGTGCTGAAGGGCGATCGCTCAACGACAGCCCTACAACAACGTCCACGGATATATCCACGGATGTGCCAGTCAACCCAGACGCACCAACGGTGAATCTCGGTCAACAGTGCCAGGCCCCGTCACCCTTGTCTGTGCAAACAGTGACCCAAACAATCCTGCAACTGGTTGAATGGGTCGAGCAGCCCCAGAGTTCCATAGAGCCCTTAGTCACAACGGCCGCCCCACAGTGGATGGCCCAGCTCAATCCTAGTCCTTGGCCAGAGATCCACGATCGCGCCCGCCTCGCCAACGTACCGGTGATCATGTACCACGATATTTTGGCAGAGAAAGACGTTTTCTTTGATGTCACCCCAGAGGAGTTTGAAGCCCATCTCCAACTGATTCGCGACCATGGCCTCACTCCCGTCAGCATGGATCAACTGGTCAACCATCTGCGCACCGGTCTACCCCTGCCTGAGAAACCCATTTTACTAACCTTTGATGATGGCTATCTTGGTCACCATGACTACGTTTGGCCGCTGCTCCAAGACTATGGCTATCCAGGCCTGTTTTCTGTCTATACCTATAAAGTTGGACGAGATCATGGGCGGCCGGGCCTAGATTGGGAGCAACTTGAGCAGATGGCCGCCGATCCACTGGTGACGATCGCTGCCCATAGCATCACCCATCCCGCCGATTTGCGAAACCTTTCGCTAGAAGAGGCCCGCCAAGAAATTGCTGGTTCTAAGCAAGAGCTAGAAGAACGCTTGGGCATCCCCATTGACTATTTCACCTATCCAGAAGGGAATTACAATGATCAGGTTGCCGAACTAGTCAGCGAGGCAGGCTTTTTCGCTGCCCTGACCATGAGCAATACCGAAGACTTGCTTGCCGGAGAATCCGACAACCTGTTGGCGATCGCTCGCCTAGGACAATCCCAACTTGAAGACGTGCTCGACCAAGCCTGGGGCGGCGCGCCCTTGCAGTCCTTTGAGGGCACGATGGACTTTACCGCGCCCATTATCAAGCAACAACATACCGTAGACGACATTCCCCTCACGCTTATTACAGGCGGCAAACCCATCACCGTTCACGCCGATAGCCGCTATCAGGTTCAAGACATCATTGCCAATACCGATATTGTTGCCGCCGTCGATGGAGGCTTCTTTTCGTTGGAATATCTAGACTCCAACCAGATGATCGGCCCCGTCTACAGCCAAAACACCCAGCAGTTTATCCCAGGCGATCGCAATGATATCTATCGATTGACCAACCGCCCGCTGGTGATGATTAGCCCTACCAGCATCCAGTTCCTTCCCTTCAACCCTGATGCCCATAACTCCCTAGACGGCATTCAGTCCGAGATGCCTGACATCACCGATGCCTTTATTGCAGCGGCTTGGCTCGTGCGCGACGGACAGCCCCAGCCCGCCGAAACCTTTGTTGGCCTCTTTGATTTTGATGCCAAACGTCATCGTGCCTTTTGGGGCATTAACCAAGCCGGGCAGCCAGTTGTCGGCGTCTCTCACGATTTTGTAGACTCGATTCATCTCGGGGAAATTCTAGCCAACCTAGGGCTCTACAACGCCGTTATGCTAGATTCAGGAGCCAGTACATCCTTGTCCTATGAAGGGGCATCTCTGGTGGGATACGAGCCACGTCCCGTTCCCCATATTGTTGGGCTAGTACCCCAAACTGTTTCTGCAGATCCTTGTCAATAGCTTCCTGGACAAGCTTATTCCCTCGGGCAAGATTTGGCCGGTTGGACAAGCTGCCAGGACAAAAGAGACATGCTGAGTTTTTAGCAACGATTTGGAAGCGATCGCCCATCTCGACTACAATAACGGGCGAACCTCTTGCATCGTCACTGCTTCATTCTCGTGGATCGATCATCTTCAGTGATTCCCACCAGGTAACCTCAGACAACCCATGGTCTGATGGTTCGTGCCCCCGCCGTCGAGTATGTGTACAGTAACTCTTGAACGTTAGCTCCCAGCCACCCAACCCACCATCAACGTCCCAGTGTTCGCTGATTCTGCAGATTGACTGGGAACATCTTCATCAGCTTTCTGACTCTGACCCAGAGTTTGAAGTGCAGCTTTTGGGTCTTTTTGTAGAAGACACCGACGTGCATCTCATATCCTTAGAACATGCGATCGCCCATCAACAGTTTGATGAAATTGAGAAGCTAGCTCACTACATCAAAGGAGCGAGTGCTAACGTGGGTGTGCATGGCATCTACACCAGCGCTGAACAACTAGAAGTTTACGCCCAACATCATCAACCTGATGGTCTAGACCGTTGCTACGAAGCGATCGCTGCCCACACCCATCAACTCCAAACATGGGTTCGCGGCCAGCAGCGTCCTCATCCGGTCGATGGCTATGAAGACGCTCAGAGCCCGTAGGAGTCCTATAGGTGAAGCATAGATAGGCACATCGGTGCCCTAGGCTAGCGAGCTTTAGCAGGAGCAAGCAACCGCTCAACGCCCAGACGGTTGAGCGGAATATCGCGGGTTACTCTGGATTTGCCTCGTTTTCTAGGGTATAACGTTTAACAGCAAGCAAGCAATTGCGCTGATCGTCAGTTCTGGAATACTTCAGCACATCCGACATCCGCTGCATCAGCTTGAGGCCACGCCCACCCTCCGCATGTTTGTCCATTCCTTTGGGCATCGTGGCGAGTTTCGTTTCTAGATCAAAGGGTTCCCCTTGATCCCAGATGCGAATCTCCAGGGCATCGCTTAACATCGTGACTTCAATCTCAATTGGAGTATCGGGTGAGCAGTCTCGGTGGGCATGGCGCACAGCATTGGTAAACCCTTCAGCTAGAATGAGCTGACATTGTAGCCACACCACATGAGGAATCGGAGGGTGACTAAACTGGTCAAACCATGATAAAACTTGAGCCAGAGCACCCAGATCAGTTAATACTTGAATTTGTGCTCTCTTCAGTAGGTCCAACTGCCGAATTTCCCTATGATTCAAATAGCTAGATTTAGAATACGTGAAATCTGCACAAGAAGACCAGTCTATGAGTGACGGTTTTTCTGGTTTTTTTTCAAACGTATGTCGATGCCCCAAGCGTGGATCTGAAACCGTGAATCTAAAGATTACGAATGGTCATTCTAAGTTTTCTTGGATGTTGCTAGCGTTAATTCTATTTTGGGACTTCGATTAAATCAACTGAATGTGTCATCATATTTATCTATATAATTCACCACAGTTTAAGCTGTAATCCTTACGAAAGGTAGACGCTCTGTTTGCAAGAAAGTGTAACTTGCCCATGTCAAAAATCTTGGTTATTGATGATGACCCTATCATCCGCTTGTTTCTAAAAAAGGCGCTACAGAAGGAAGGGTATGAAATTGCGATCGCATCTGATGGGCAAGAGGGTCTTGAACAAATTAAGAAAATACACCCAGATTTGATCATTTGCGATTGGATGATGCCGATTGTGGATGGTCTAGAGGTCTGTCGGCAAGTCAAGGGAGATCCTACATTTTCGACGATTTTCTTCATTTTGTTGACGGCGCGGGGAAGTTTGGAAGACCGAGTCAAAGGACTGGATACCGGGGCAGATGACTTTTTAGCCAAGCCCATCGAAATCGCTGAACTACAGGCAAGGGTGCGGGCCGGTCTACGCCTACGCCAGCTCACCCGCGACCTGCAGTATCAAAAGCAGTGCCTAGAGTCTGAACTATCTGAAGCCGTAGACTACGTGCGATCGCTCCTGCCGAAACCCTTGAAGGGTCTAGTGCAAGTCGATGCACGCTTCATTCCCTCTAGTCAATTAGGCGGTGATTGCTTTGACTATTACTGGCTAGATCCTGATTATTTGGTCATCTATTTGCTCGATGTTTCTGGGCATGGCTTAGGAGCAACCTTACTATCCACGGCAGTTTTAAATTTATTACGGTCACAATCCCTACCTGATGTCAACTTTTATCAACCCCATCATGTGCTCAAAGCGCTGAACGACACCTTTCAAATGACCAACCAAAATGAAAAATATTTCACCATTTGGTATGGCGTTTATAATCGAGCCCGTCGTCAGCTCATGTATGCGAGTGCTGGTCATCCGCCCGCCATTTTAGTTTCAACGCCCACCCATGAAGCCCCCTCGGGGAAAAGAACCATTGAGCGTTTAAAAACCCCAGGATTGCCCATTGGTATGTTGCCCGATGCATCCTTTCAAAGCAAACGTCATGACGTACCCAGCAACAGCAGCCTGTATGTCTTCAGTGATGGAACCTTTGAAGCCAGCCAGCTCAAGGGAGGAACATGGGGCTTAGATGATTTTGTAACCCTGCTGTCCGATGAACCCATTACCACTAGCCTAGATGTCATCCTGGAGCAGGTGCAAGAGAAGAGCGAGGTTGATTCATTCGACGACGATCTTTCGCTCCTGCGCATTAACTTTGGCTAGGGCGATCGCTCCCCACGCTCCCCAGATCCTCCCAGCTGGTTGATAGGGCACCATATCAGCCGCTCTCGTCTGAAGATCTAGGGTTTACCTAGAGTGAACGCGATCGCCCTCCAGCCCTAGAGATTAGCGCTAGACCGACAGACCCTCATCATCTTGAAAGGCGATCGCTGGTCGGGTGCGCCGCCCTTGCCCTCAAGCAGCGGGATCCTAGGGATCAGCTAGGGGATAGCACCGCTTGCTCAAATGCTTCTTGGTTGTCATACACCTCAAAGACCTGATCCATACTGGTCAGCTCAAACAAAATGCGTACCTGTTCATTAATCGAGCAGATGTAGAAGCGCCCTCCGGCTGAACGCACCGTTTTTAAGGCGATGACCAAGGCTCCCAGCCCTGAGCTATCGATAAACGTTATATCCTTCAGATTAACGAGAACAATCTTAGCGCCACTATTCACCAGTTCACTGATCTCAGCCCGAAACTGGTTAGTTTTTGTGCTATCTAAGATGCCGGTTGGCTGAACAACTTTGACGTGTGAATTCATGATGATGCTAACTGCACTGAGCGTGTATTCAACAAGAATGTCATTGATTGCACCACGATGCCAAACATCGAGGAGGCTGGCAGACACCTAGAATGTCCTGCCGGTTGTTTAAACGAGCGCCCCGATCGCACCAATATTAACCGACAAACCGGTCAAAGCTAAATTTAGAACCAAGATTTATCAACCCTGGCTGGAATCAACCCGCTGTAGCTTGACACTTAGACCAGGGTTAAGTTCGATAACGCACCAAGACGGTCTACCTAGCCAAGATCAGACGTCTTCACCAGACGTCTTCAAAAGCCATCCCAGAAATCCCGTGGGTGCAGAGACTTGACGCCTATAGATATCGTTCCTACCCTGAGCGTGGGAACGCTCCTAGGATTGCTCCTGCGCCTCTTGCAGCCTGAGTGCAGGAGCAACCAAGACAGGTGTCAACGCGGGAACGCTGACATGCACCAAGATTGCCTACTGAGCCAAGATGCCAAGACTGATCTGACCTCCTCAAGAAGCCGCGCTAGAGCCCCAGAGATCCCACGGTGTGGGTGGTGGAACCTGTTCAACGATCGTTAAAATCTCATGGAGCCAGAGCACCTTTTTCTAAAGATTAGGTTATGGTCATAGAGAAGTGCATCATCTTGCAATCACCACAAAGATAGAGCTTCCTCACACACCATCGACTCATTTTTCATCCAAAAATATCCGGATTTTGCCTCATTTCTAAAGGGAAGGACAGTAGCGTGCAGCGGTGTAGGGTACGTGATGCGATCGCCCTTGTCCCAATCCATCTCAGGATGCGAGAGAAAGCTCAGGCAAAGGCTCAGGCAAAGGCTCAGGCAACGTGACCTAGCGGCTGATCACCCAGCTTCATCTGGACAGTCCCATGGATAGGCTCTAAGGCAAGCACGATTTACCCCCCTATGACGAGCAGCCAAGCTTGGAGCAGACACTCTAAGTTTTTACCCAAGCTCATCGGCGTACGGTTTTGCCCCCTTGAAGTATGGCAGGGTCATCCAACCGCGATCGCTCGAAAAATCCAACCCAGAACGACGAAACGTCCTAAACCAACCGCACGTTCCCCGTGAAGCCATTACCAATCTGCATTGACAATCTGCTAGGACACCCTCCCCATACTCCCCAATAACGCTCAGTCACCATCGGTGTACATCACGTCTGCGCTCTCTACCACTCTTGGATATGGATGACCGTTCATGACTACCGACCTCCGATTTTCATCTACCACCCCCCAGTCTCGGAATGTTCAGACCTCATTGGTCAAAAGTCCGATCAGCCGTGAAACGCTCCTCCAGCGAGCGATCGTGTTCATCCTATTCAGTACCGTTTGCCTAGGATTTTGCGCCTATCGTCTTGCCCAACTCCAACTGGTAGCCGGCCCAGCCAACCGAGAACTAGCTGAGCAAAATCGGACTCGTCTAGTACCGATCCGCTCCGATCGCGGCAATATTCTCGACCGTAATGGAGAGTTGATTGCCGCCAATCGCCTCAGTCGCGCCGTCTACTTCTGGCCCCGTCAGCAGTCGCCTGAAGATTGGCAACATCTAGCCGAGCAACTGTCTCCCCTGCTGAATGTTCCGAAAGAAGAGATGCTCGCCAAGCTAGAGCAGGCGGGCTATACATCGCCGCTGCCCGTGCGGATTGCGCAGCAACTAAGTCCCGATGCGTTTGTCGCCCTAGCAGAATTTGCCCAGCAGTTTCCCGGCGTTGAAATTCTGGCAGAATCCAATCGCTACTATCCCCATGGCCGCCTTGCCTCTCACATCATTGGCTATATTGGCGAAGCCACCGAAGCGGATATGGAGAGCAATCCTAATTATCCCAGCGGCATGGTGGTTGGGCAAATGGGGATCGAACGGTTGGCAAATCCCATCCTGGAAGGACATTGGGGCAATCGCCGCGTGGAAGTCGATGCTAACGGTCAGGAACGGCGTATTCTGGGCAATGAACCGTCTATTTCCGGGGATTCCGTTAACCTCACCATTGATCTCAAGCTACAGCAGGTGGCAGAGCAAGCCTTAAACAACCGACGGGGTGCGGTTGTCGCCCTCGATGTTAAAACGGGCGAAGTTCTGGTTTTGGTCAGCGGCCCTTCCTTTGATCCCAACATCTTTACCCGCCGGGTGACCGATGCTGAATGGCAGCAGCTTCAGGGCGAAAGCCAGCCGTTTCTCAATCGTGCCCTCCAGGGTTATCCGCCCGGCAGCACCTTTAAGATTGTGACAGCGGTGGCGGGGATGCAGTCGGGTAAGTTTACTCCGGGCTCAATTCTCAATACATCAGCCTTTATTAATGTTGGCGGTACTCAGTTCTGGGAACATAGCAACCAAGGCTACGGGGCGATTGGTTTTCGTGATGCCCTTGCCGTGAGCAGCAACACCTTTTTCTATCAAGTGGGGATGGCGGCAGGGCCCGAAGCGATCGCCCACTGGGGAGCAATGTTAGGCATTGGCACCACGCCGACCCTAGGGCTAGAAGGTGGCAATCACGGTTTGATCCCCACTCCAGAAGAAAAGGTAGAACTCTACGGCGAACCTTGGTACACCGGCGATACGGTGAGTATGGCCATTGGTCAGGGGGTAGTGCAGGTGACGCCGCTGGAAATGGCCGTGATGACCGCCACCATCGCCAACGGTGGAAATCGGGTGATCCCCCATTTGATGATGGATCAAACCGCATCGCCCGAGATGCAGCCCATACCCACGGGGATCGATCCCGCCGCGATCGCTGTTATTCGAGAAGGATTAATCGCCACGGTGCAGCAGGGTACCGCCCAGGGCTTGAACGACGGCAGCATTCCCCTCACCGGCGGCAAAACGGGTACATCGGAAGTCCTAGGCCAGACGTCCCACTCGCTTTTCGTTGGCTTTGGGCCAGCCCAGGATCCCCAGATTGCGATCGCGGCCATTGTGGAAAATGGCGGCTATGGATCGGTGAGCGCCATGCCCATCGCCCATGCTATTTACAAAGCGTATTTTAATCCCTAGGGTTGCGGTCGGAAGATGGCCGGGTCTGGGTGTAGAGCTAACCAGTGGTTTCCCTTTTGGTAACCGATCCCAGCTAGCCGGATCGAAGTGCCATGCTGGAAGCGATCGCTCCGATGCTGAAAGGCGCTAGGCCATACAGGGTCGGTTGCTCGCAAGCTGTCGCCAGCCCTGTTGATGGGTGCGAGGGGAGAGCGATCGCCTGTTGCTCTGGAGTGAGATCTATGAAACTTATGTATGTCCTGCCCGCAGTCGTTATTGTAGGACTGTTGGGTCTGGCTCGCGATCGTGGCAATCTTGTCACTGCCCAAACCGCTCCCGCCGTTCGTTCAACCCCAGGAGAACCCCGTATGGCTGCCCCTGATACATCCACCCTTGGTGGGCTCTATGTGCAAAACGAGGGGGGCTCCCAGGTTTTTCCCCTCATCCACACCGATGTGCAGGCCCAGGTAACTGGCAATGTGGCGCGGGTGGAGGTGACCCAGACCTTTGAAAATCCCTTTGAGGATCCCCTGGAAGCCATCTATGTCTTCCCGTTGCCCGATGAAGCGGCAGTGGATGATATGGAGATCCGCATTGGCGATCGCGTCATTCGTGGCGACATTAAACCTCGGGAAGAAGCCCAGGCGATTTATCAACAGGCGATCGACGAAGGACGGACAGCCGGACTCTTAGAGCAAGAGCGCGCCAATATTTTCACCCAGTCCCTAGCCAATATCCTTCCCGGTGAACAGATCGACGTCACCATTCGCTACACCGAAAGCTTGACCTTCGAGGGTGCCCATTACGAATTTGTCTTTCCCATGGTGGTCGGGCCACGCTACATTCCTGGCCCAGCCACCGTCACCGGCAACACGCCCCAAGTCCCCGACGCCACTCGAATTACGCCGCCAGTCATTCCCCCAGAGCAGCGATCGGGGCACGATATTCAGGTCACCGTTAACCTAGATGCTGGGGTGCCGATTACCAATGTCACCTCTCCGTCGCACACCATCCAGACCACCCCTCGCGGGCGAGAAGTTCATGTGCAGCTCGATGCCGCAGACACCATTCCCAATCAAGACTTGATCCTGCGCTACCAGGTGATGAGCGATCGCCCCCAAGCCACCGTCCTCACCCAGCGCCACGAGGAGGGCGGTCACTTTGCGGCCTACCTGATCCCCGCCATCGACTATCCCAGCACCGCCATCGTTCCTAAAGATGTGGTGTTTTTGATGGATACCTCCGGCTCCCAGATGGGCGATCCTCTCCTGAAGTCCCAGGAACTCATGCGCCGCATGATTAATGGACTCAATCCCAACGACACCTTTACAATCATCGACTTTGCCAACACCACCGAGCAGCTCTCCGCCACGCCCCTGCCCAATACTCCCGAAAACCGTCGGAGAGCGATCGCCTACGTCGATCAACTCACCGCTAATGGCGGCACCGAACTGTTGAACGGCATCCGAGCCGTGCTTGACTTTCCCCCTGCCCCAGAAGGACGGCTGCGTAGCGTGGTGCTGCTAACCGATGGTTATATTGGCAACGACGCTGAGATTATCGCCGAAGTGCAGCAACGCCTAGAGCCAGGCAACCGGCTCTATAGCTTTGGGGTAGGCAGTTCCGTCAATCGCTTCCTCTTAGATCGCCTAGCCGAGGCCGGACGCGGCACCTCCCAGGTGATTCGCCAGGATGAACCCTCCGGAGAGGTCGCCGATCGCTTCTTCCGTCAGATCAACAATCCTGTTCTTACCAACATTGAAGTGACCTGGGAAGGCGAGGGCGACGCCCCTGAGATCTATCCCTCCGCCATTCCCGACCTATTTGCCGAACAGCCCCTCGTCATCTTTGGGCGGAAAACCGACGGACAATCCGGTGTGCTGCGCATTCGCGGCGTGGCAGCAGGGGGCGTTCCCTTTGATGAAACCCTAGCGGTTAATTTCGAGAGTGGGCCATCCCAGGGAGCGATCGCCCAACTCTGGGGACGGGCCCGCATCAAAGACTTAATGAACCAGCTCTATGGCATGGAAACCGTGGAGGGCGTCAACGCCGTCACCCAAACGGCACTGGCCTATCGGCTGCTGTCGCAATACACCGCCTTTGTCGCTGTCACCGACGAAGTGCGTGTTGACCCCGATGGCACTCGCCGCACCGTAGAAGTCCCGGTGGAGTTACCCGACGGCGTCAGCTATGAAGGCATTTTTGGCCCTGCCTTTGACTTCGATGACAATGACCTCATGTTTGGCTCCCTCGCAGCACCGCCGCCCTCAGCAGCACCCTTCTCCGCTGGTTTAGGTCGCCAACCCACTAGATCGATCCCTCAGTCCATGCCATCTTGGGAGCTTGAGTCACGTTCTTCGAGCCTAGAGGTCGATAATATACGTTTGGAAATCATCGATCTCACCCTTGATGGCGTTGCCCTAACCAACAGCGATGACATCTACACCAACCTAGATCAGTATTTACAGGATCTTTACATCAGCGATCGCCTCTCCGGGATAGTACTGATGGAACTGCGCTTAGTCAACGGCAGCGTGCAGCAAGTCTTGCTGGATGACCAAGCCTCGACCTTAGAAGACCTGAGCTTCATTCAACAGGTGCGCGATCATCTGCGGGGGTGGCGATCGCCCGACTCCACAACCGGCACCCTGCGTCTTTCGGTGCGCGTGACTGACGAGTCGTAAGCGTCGCAACGGATCCTGTAACCCATTGTTACAGCTCCCCTGTTGACCCAAACCGTTGCCCATCCTTGCCCCTCAGGCAAGGGCGGGCATCCGTCCTTCATGCCTTGCGACAAGAAGGGCCGAATTTCGTAGACTAAGGTTAGACCACCGCAGTCCGTTTGAGCCCGTCGTCCTCGGTAGTTGGCGAAACCTCGGACTAGAACTGCTTATCGTGCAGGAGAATCCCCCGTGAAGCAAAGTAGCTTTAGCAATCTGCAAGTGAACCTGTCTGGCCTCAGATTTTGGATTACAACCTTTGCCATCATCTGGTTTCTGGGCATCATTGGGCTAGGGTGGTTAGTGAAGTCATTCTTCATCTTCCTAGGATTGCTGATCCTGGCACCCATTGTGGCGGTGCTGGTGTTTCGCTGGTGGCTCAAGCGCAACTTGGTGGAAGGGCAATGTCCCGTATGTAGCAGTTCTTTAGCTGGGTTCAACAACATGCAGTTGGCTTGCCCAAACTGCGGGGAACCGCTGGTGGTAGAAAACAGAACGTTTCAGCGCCTAACACCGCCGGGAACGGTGGACGTAGATGCTATTGATGTGTCGGTCAAGCAGCTCGAAGATTCCTAGGGGTTAGCGACCCTGCACCTGACCTATCAGCCCCTGTCCCATTCATTGCTTGGGATAGAGCCCATGTGTAGCCGTCGTCAATCTGTATCGAAGCTTTAGCGAAGACTGTCTTAAGGGGTGAGACGTAACTATTGGCTCAAATTCCTATGAGACGAGGATTGAGCGTAGCCGAAACCCAGCAGCGTAGCTTCATGTCATGGAGTCTAGCGACTTAAAACGATAGCGAAGGCGATCGCTCCCCATAATGCGCGTGGGGCGACCCAGCCTATCGACAAACTTCTAGAATTCGCTCAAACCGACCCGTTGCCTCGCGTTTCACCCGTCCAGACTGCACCGCATCCCTAAGCTGCTGCAGTCGCTCCAAGTCAGAAACGCGATAGGTACGCGCCGCCAACACTTGGCGAATCAACGCTTCAGACTCCACACTGAGACAACCTGTTTCGAAGGCAGACGTAACAAGACGATCGATCATTACGATAGGTACAGCTAGAGACAACATGGACTGAGCTATGGCTGTCTATACTATCCAAGGTTTACAAGTTCTTTAGATTGATGAAGATCAGTCTTAGCTGTGATATTAATCACACCATGAAGGTCTCTTAGGGCCATAGAACCCACAATGTTTGAAACGCAGGTCACAACTGGCATCATGCAACAACGACAAAACCTCCTATTTCCGGGGATCAGAGCTATGACTCCGTGGAGCAAGCGCTATTCGCTACCGGGAGCGATCGCTCTCTTGATCAGTGGACTCTTGATCCTGAGCATTGGCGTTAGCCCCGTCTGGGCCCAAGCAGACAGCAGCCCTAATCCCGATCGAGGAGCCGTGGTTTTTGCCGCCAACTGTGCCGGATGCCATGCCCAGGGAGGCAACATTATCCGTCGAGGAAAGTCTCTCAAGCAGCGGGCTCTGCAGCGCTACCACATGGACGATCTAGAGGCGATCGCTACTATCGTGACTCAGGGGAAAATGCCCATGTCTGGCTATGGCGATCGCCTCTCCAGTCAAGAGATCTACGACGTTGCGGCCTATGTATTGCAGCAAGCCGAAGCCGGTTGGCCGTCTTGAGGGGTAGCCCATGGTTCAGAAAACCAACGCTGCTCGATCCCTCGATCGCCTCGGCATCCCCTACGAGCTACGTACCTACGACTATGATCCCGCTGACCTAGATGCCGAGAAGGCCGCCGCCGGCATCGGCCTTCCGCCCCAGCAGGTGTTTAAAACCCTCGTCGTTCGCGGTGACCAAACCGGCGTCTGCCTGGCGGTCATTCCCTCCCACCGCCAGCTTGATCTCAAAGCCCTGGCCAAACTCAGCGGCGATCGCAAGGTGCAGCCCGTGCCCCTCAAAGAGGTGCAGGCTCTGACCGGCTATATTCGCGGTGGGGTGACGGCCTTGGCCTGTAAGAAAGCCTACCCGGTCTATGGGGATAGCAGTTTAGTCGATCACGCCGCGATCGCTGTCTCGGCCGGGACACGGGGTATGCTGATGGTTCTTGCGCCCCAAGACTATGTGCGATCGGTGCAAGCCACTCTAGGAGCGATCGCCACCGCCGACTAGATGGGCAAGTTCTTGTCACCTACCGGCGCTTCAGCCAAAGGGCGATGGCGATGGCAAAGGCCAACAGCGGTACTACGACTAGGGAAGCGATCGCTAGAGTGGCCTGCTGTCCTAGCGTCAGCACAATACGGCGGCTAGTTGGTTCCTTCGGACGAATGGCTAGCACCTCCCCTTCTTGATTGCTGAGCCAAGCAACCGCATTGAGGAACACATCGCCGTTGAGCACTTGTCCAAATAGACCATCCGTGGCAAAGGCAGAGTTGCCAATGATCACCAAGCGCGACTCGCCATCCTCACCATTCTCCAGCAGATCCACAGGTTCCTCGGAAAGGGTGCCATCCCCCTGTGCCGGACGGCTCATCGCCACCCCCACCGCCAAGGAACCCTGCTCTTCCGCATCAGGATCGAGCTGCACTTGCCCTTGATCATCAATGGGCTGCACTTGAGACTGATCGCCCGTCAACAGCAGCGGCACCGCTTCCACCCCTGGCACCTCAGTCAAAGCAATGGGCTGAGCTACGGGATAGTAGGACATACCGCTCAGTTGTTCGGTAATGGGGTGGGGGCCATAGCGGGTGACCAATGGCACGGCGGGGCCTAGCCCCACCGCCTGTCCCTCGGGATCCAGAATCAGGGCATCGGTACTGAGGGTAATGCCCCAGTTGTCTAGGAAACTATCAAGACCCGGCTCCGTGGTGGGATCCAGCATCAGCAATAGCCCATTCGCTCCCTGGGCAAAGGTTTCCAGAGCCTCCACCTCGGTTTCTAGAAAAGCCTGCTGGGGGCCAGGCACAATCACCACATCCGCATCCGCTGGAATCTGTCCATCCTCCGTCAACTGCAGCGGTTCCACCAGATAATTCTCATCCTGCAGGCGGGCGATCGCTTCCGATAAGCCCCCTTGCCCAGCCTCCAGAATCCGTTCTCCGTGCCCCTGAGTGATGTAGATCTTGGGGGAGCGATCGCTGCCCAGGCGGGCAATGGCATTGCTGATCAACCGTTCCGAGAGCGGTTGCTGGGGCGTCAGGGTTTGCACATAGCGACGGGTCACGGCGTCACCTTCGCCCACTTCTAGATAGACCTCGCCGATGGTGCTAACGCCCACCTGCTGAGCCAAAACGGGATTGGCTTGGGGATCGATATATTCATGGCTGAAGCGATCGCTCTGGCGGCGATAGTTGCGCAGCAAGCGTTCCTCGGTGGGATTGGGGGTGGGGGCAAAGATCAGGAGCTTCACCGGCTGCTCTAAACTACTGACTACCTGTTGCGACTGGGGAGCCAGGGTATAGAGTTGATTTTCGGTAAGGTCAAAGGACTGGCTGTAGCGGACGCCCAGCAGGTTGATCAGGCCCAAAATCACCACCACGGCCAGCGTAGCCACCAACCCATTGGTATTGGCCTGGGTCGAGCGCCGTCGCCAAAAGCCACCGCGACTTTCGCTGATCAACCAACCGATGGCGATGGCAAGACCGATCAGAATCAGAACCAGCGGCACTGGCCCCCAGCTACCGGCCACAACACCCGCCGTCAGCCCAGCAATCACCAGCATGGGCGCAAGCCAAACCAAATACCGAAGTCCCTTAAAAGTCAATGGCGTTCGTTTCATCTAACAGGCACCTTGCAGCAGTAAAACAGAGGGAGGGAGTCAGGCGATCGCCCCTAGGAGCGTTGGTAGCGCAGCAGTTCAATAGACTGAGCGGTGAGAAAAATACCGAGGACGATATAGCTGGCGAACAACACCAGATCGCTGGTTTCCACAATGCCCTGGATTAAATTGCCATAGCTAGTGAGCAGCGATAGATGTGCAATGGCTTCCCCGACGGGCCCTTGGACGCCACTGGCGATTAAATCCGTCACCCAGAGCATCAGCATCAGCCCAAAGGTCAGCACCGCCGAGAGGATGGTGCTATCGGTGAGCGATGAGACGAACATCCCCAGGGAGAGCACGGCGGCAGCTAGCAGCAGCAGCCCACCATGGGCCACCAGCAGCAGCACTGGATTGGCGGGCGGATCTGCAGACAAAAAGGCGATCGCTTCATAGATCAACAGCGGCACCGTCATGGTGAAAAAGAACGTCAGCACCCCCAGCAGCTTGCCCACCGCCACCGCCCAGTTTGTAATCGGTGAGGTGGCCAACAGCTCTAGGGTGCCGCGCTTGCGTTCCTCGGCATAGAGCCCCATGGACAGCATCGGCAGGATGAACAGAGCCAACGATCCAATCACCCCGAGGTAGACAATCAAAAATTGGCTCGGCACATCCACTGGCGCGCCGCCGCCAAACTGATCCTGGGCCGCCACCTGGGCAATTACCCCGGTAGGGCCAAGCAAAATGGCGGCAAAAAACAGGCCACTAATAAACCAAAACACCCCGGTAATCACGTAGGTAAAGGGGGAGGCAAAGTAGCTCTGTAGCTCCTTGCGATAGATGGCGACGATGTTGCTGACTAAAACACCCATCTAGAGGCTGGCTCCTGACAACAATGTAAACAATAGCTAGAAAGCCCTGGGGATTGGTAGAGTGCGCATCAAAAGCTTGATAAGAAGTGCGTTACGGCTTCGCCTCACAGCAATCCTACAGTGATCTAAACAGTGATCTAAAGCGAGGGAGGATCTTCATCAGGCGGTGGCTCGGAAGGTGGGGATTCTGAGGCGATCGCTTCCTCCTGGGATTCTGGGGCGATCGCTTCCCCATCTTCAAAGGCATCCGATGCGGCTGATTCCATGGTGGTGAGCTGGAGGAACACATCCTCTAGACTCACCTGACGGCGACGCATTTCGTAGAGGCCCAGGCCCGCTCCAACGACGATCGCCGCAATCTCCCGCCCCGGATCCTCGGGCCCTTCCGTAGTGATCTGCAGGTGCTGACGAGCTTGGCCCTCTGAGGGAACGATCTGCACCGACTGCACCGGCGTGAGGTCTTGCAGCGCCTGCCGCACCTGCTCGCCATCCCCTTCAATTTCCAAGTCATAGCCCAAGCCACCGGTGAGCTGAGCCACCAGTTGATCCGGGGTATTCGTCGCCACCACCCGCCCTTGGTTGATAATCGTGACGCGATCGCAGGTGACACTCACCTCCGGCAGAATGTGGGTGGACAGAATAATCGTATGCTCCCCAGCCAAGCTGCGAATCAGATTGCGCACATCAATAATCTGGCGAGGATCAAGACCCACCGTCGGTTCATCTAGAATAATCACCGCCGGATCATGGACAATCGCTTGGGCAATGCCCACCCGTTGGCGAAACCCCTTGGATAGCTTGCGAATCAACACCCCTCGCTTATCCAGCAGATTGCAGCGCTGCATCGCCGAGGCGACCCGCGTGGAGCGATCGCCCGCCGCCACATGCTTCAGACGAGCTACGAAGTATAAAAACGCCTCAACAGTCATATCTGGGTAGAGGGGCGGCGTTTCCGGCAAGTAGCCAATGCGCTGCCGCACCGCCATGGAATCGTCATGGACATCAAACCCAGCCACCCGCGCCGTGCCGCCGCTGGCCGGTAGATAGCCGGTCAGAATGCGCATGGTGGTGGTTTTTCCCGCACCGTTGGGGCCCAGAAACCCTAGGATTTCTCCCGGTTTGACCGAAAAGGTAACGTCATCAATGGCGGTGCTGCTGCCATAGTGTTTGCTGAGATGTTCAACTTCAATCATGAGTTAACAATAGGGTGCAGTCATAGACGCAGAGGCGATCGCCCCCGCAAAATCCGGTGATCAACGGGATCGGCCCTTAGCTGTTGTACTGAAAAATGGAGCCTTTGCCTATGGGATCGTCCGCCAGAATGATGGTAGCGAAAATCACAGATCATGTGACCTCCATCTCCCCAACCAACCGCTAGACCAAGGCTGCACTCAGCTTAGCCCCTATCGGAACAAAATGTGTTGCTTGGCCGCTCGTAACGTTTCATCTTGAGACTTGTAGGACTCAAACGTTGAGGTTGACGTTTTCAGCCCAGATCAGTTACCTTCTAGGCATATAGATTTTTCAGCTTCACCCAAGTATTGAACGTTATGGCACGTCCCGCCGCTCGATTTTATGGTTGGTTTATCAAGGTTCACTTGGAGTGAGTCCATCTTTTCATGGAACCTCGAAGTGAACCGCAAGCGCAACGCCTGCGGTTTTTTGTTTTCTATCCATCCTTACCCACCGCTCATCCCATGCTCTCCTTCCCATCCTTTTTTAGCACCTACTTTTTTTGGCCCCGATCCTCCTCCGGGTGACTTAGCCATGCGCTTATTCACAAACCCGGAGCCCCTTAGGTTCCGGGTTTTTTGTTGGTCATCCCCGCCCCGATCGCTTACTGATTCATCCTCAATCTACGGAACTTCAACCCATGTCAAACCCCATGCACCAAGCTACCCTCGCCGCTAAGACCCACGCCGATCATCGCTCCATCATTGCTCTGTCGGACACCGTTTCGGTTGGCGGAGAGTCCCTGCTGATCGTCGGCGGCCCCTGCGCCGTAGAAAGCCTCGCCCAGATGGAAGCGGTGGCCAGTCGCCTAGCTACGGCTCCCGTCCAAGCCCTGCGCGGCGGCGTCTACAAGCCCCGCACCTCACCCTACTCTTTCCAAGGTATGGGGCAAGAGGGCTTAGAGATTTTAGCCAGCGTGCGCGATCGCTACGGCCTGCCCGTGATCACCGAAGTGATGGCGATCGCCCAAATCGAAGCGGTGGCAGCCCATGCCGATGTCCTGCAAATTGGTAGCCGCAATATGCAAAACTTCGACTTGCTGAAAGCCGTGGGCACGGTGAACAAGCCCGTTGTCCTAAAGCGAGGTCTAGCCGCCACCCTCGAAGAATTCGTCATGGCCGCTGAATATATCCTCAGCCACGGCAATCCCAACGTCATCCTTTGTGAACGGGGGATTCGCAGCTTCGATTCCTACACCCGCAACGTGTTGGATCTCGGTACCGTGGTGGCGCTGAAGCAAATCACCCACTTGCCGGTGCTCGTCGATCCTAGCCATGCGGCCGGCAAGCGTGAACTAGTGGCCGACCTGTCCCGCGCAGCGATCGCCTGTGGTGCCGATGGTTTGATGGTGGAATGCCATCCCCAACCGGAGCAATCCGTATCCGATGCACGGCAGGCTCTGTCCTTAGACGAGATGGTAGATCTCGTCAACAACCTGCGGGCGATCGCCACGGCTGTGGGCCGCTCCATTGCCACCGTTGAACCCATGCCTCACCTCACGTTGGTCTAACAGCCAACCTTTTTTATGGCCGATTTATAGCCGATCCTGTCCGATCTCTAGTCGATCTCTGGGGAACCAGTCCCTAGAGATCGACCTGCAGGCACTCAATACCGATACACTGTTAGCAGTTTTGATGCGCAGTCTTGAGTAGGTGGTCATCCAGTATGAGCGATCGCACCCGACAGTTTGGGCCAGGCTTTGCCTCAACCTTCATGTATTACTTCGTCTCCACCGCCTTTGTCACCACCTTTATGGCATCGCGGGTGCTGAGTATCACCATCTCCACCGGATTGCCCCAGCAGCTAGGCTTGGTGACGGGACTGTTTGCTGGCAGCCTCGGGGGATATTTCAACCGCACCATTGAGTTTTCGATGACAGCCGCCAAACCCGCCAAGGTGATGAAGGAATTGGAGGGCAAGCTAGCCGATATGGGGTACAAAAAGGTTGAAGCACCCCGAGGACTGGACGACGACGTCACGGTCTACGAACGATCGGCCATTGGCCGTTTAGTGTCGGGTAAGGTCTACGTCGTCTTAGAAGATGGCTCCGTAACCATCGCCAGCCGAGCTGTGCATATCCGTCGCCTGCGGAAGTTGCTAGAAGCTTAGAGTTCCAGCGCGATCGCCCCCTAGGAACGAGACTTGTCGCGATCGCCCCATTCTTCAGGAATTTCAGGATTCACCGGGACTTCAATAGTGAACTCCGTGCCATCCTCCGGATTGGAAACACAGCGCAACTGCCCACAATGGCGCTCCACCACAATCTGATGGCTGATCGACAGCCCCAATCCCGTCCCCTTGCCGATCTCCTTCGTGGTAAAGAAAGGATCGAAAATCCGCTGCTGCACCTCGGGCGGGATGCCAGGGCCATTGTCGGCAATGTGGATAATGACGCGATCGCCTTCCGGCGACAGTTCCGTTCGAATGCGAATCTCGCTAATCGAGGTCAAATGCTCTGGATGCTCATAGTCTGGATCGGTAGGATCTCGGTGCAAGCCAACGGCCAGCTCCTGATCGCGCAGAGCATCAATGGCATTGCTGAGAATGTTCATAAACACCTGGTTGAGCTGCCCGGCAAAGCATTTGATCGGCACCAGTTGCCCGTAGTCTTTGACTACCCGAATCGCCGGCTTGCCCCCATCTGCCTTCAGACGATGCTGCAAAATCCGCAGGGTGCTGTCTAAGCCATCGTGAACATCCACTTTTTTGAGATCGGCCTCATCATGGCGCGAAAAACTCCGGAGCGATCGCACAATTTCGCGAATGCGTTCAGCCCCAAGGCGCATCGACCCCAACAGCTTGGGCAAATCCTCCATCAAAAAGCCGAGGTCAATATCCTCGGTTTCCTGGCGCAGATCCGGCGTGGGGTCAGGATAGGCCCGTTGATAGGCCTGAATCAGCCGCAACATATCTCGGGTGTAGTTGCGGGCATAGGCCAGGTTGCCATAAATGAAGTTCACGGGATTATTGATTTCATGGGCTACCCCCGCCATCAACTGCCCCAGACTCGACATCTTCTCGCTTTGCACCAGTTGTGTCTGGGTTTGCTGCAAATCCCGCAGCGCTTGCTCAAGCTGTTGAGACTTTTCCCGCTCCTTGGCCTCCGAGTCGCGTAACGCCTCTTCCGCATACTTACGCTGGGTGATATCCTGCACCGTCCCCTCGTAGTACAGCGCCTCGCCCGCCTCATTGCGCACCACCCGCACATTCTCCGACGTCCAAATCACGCTGCCATCTTTGCGATAGACCTCGGCTTCAAACTGTGACACTACATTACACTGCTCTAACTGAGCAATTAACTCGGCCCGATGCTGGGGATAGACATAGAGCTTACTGATATCGGGCACCGCAGCCATAAACTCCGCTGGTGACCCATAGCCATACATTTCCACTAAAGCCGGATTAGCACTGAGGCATTGGCCATCCGGTGTGGTTTGGAAAATTCCCTCTGCGGCATTTTCAAAGATACTGCGGTACTTTTCCTCCGCCTGCTGCAGCCGCTGTTCTGCCATTTTGCGTTCCGTAATATCCCGCGCCACCCACAGTACACAGTTGTTCGGCAAAGGAGAAACGCTGGCGCTAAACCAAGCGCTGCGGGTTGTATCATCCTCGTCCTGTTGGCGCGACGAAAATACGGGTAGGCAATATTCCAAATTCACGGTCTTGCTGGTGTTGAGCGATCGCTGAATGTGGATGATAAACAGCGTGGCTTGCTCCGGCGGCAAGACCTCGTACACCGTTTTCCCTGCACGTTCGATGTGGGGACGATAGAGCAATTCCGAATTGGTGGAAATAATTTTGCGGTAGGTGCCGTTGCCATCAAACACCGCAATCACATCAGGCATCGCTGCAAACAACGCCCGCAGTTCTGCTTCCGACGTTCGCAGCGCCATCTCAATCCGCTGCCGTTCGGTAATTTCAATGCGTAGACGATGGTTGGCATCCCGCAGAGCCGCCGTGCGCTCTTCCACCCGGCTTTCCAATTCCTCATTGGCCCGCTGCAGCGCCTCCTCCGCCCGCTTTAGATCGGTAATGTCCTCAACCGTGCCCTCATAGTAAGCCGGGCTACCGTCTTCGTTGTAGACAATTCGGGCATTTTCCGAAATCCAGATGAGGCTACCATCTTTGCGATACACCTGAGACTCAAAGCGAACCACCGCCCCATCCCGATGGAGCTGTTTGATGAACTCTTCCCGACGAGATGGGTCGAAATAGAGCTGATTGCTAATATCCGGCAGCCCATTGGCCAAATCATCCGGGGCATCGTAGCCGTAGATACGCGCTAGGGCTGGGTTGGTGCTGAGAAAATGTCCATCCAGGGTAGTTTGGAAAATCCCTTCCACCGCATTTTCAAAAATGCTGCGATATTTCTGCTCCGCATCCCGCAGGGCAGACTCGGCCTCGTAGCGCTTGGTGATATCAATACCGACGGTGAAGGCCGCCTGGTTTTGGTCATACTTCTGGGCCACGATCAGATAGAAGCGGGTTTCGCCTTTGACCACCGCTTCCACTTGCCGAAACGCATCTTGATCGGGAGAAGCAAAAAAGTCGCGCACAAAGGACTTGAACTCCTGGCTGCTTTCCAGGAAGCCGATATCTTGCCCCGTGAAGGCCTCCACAGGCAGGTCAAAGGTGCTGGCCAAGTGGCGGTTTACCCCGAGGTAGCGCAAATCAGAGGTAATCCAAGACACGATACCGGGCACAGCATCGAGAATCGCCTGCAGTTGATTGCGCGCATCGCGCAGGGCCGCCTCCGCCTGCAGACGCTCGGCCACCTCCGCCGAAAGCTGCACATTGGAACACTGGAGCGCCGTGGTGCGTTCTTCAATGATTCGCTCTAGCTCACCCTGGATGCGCTGCAGCTCAAACTCAGCGGTTTTGCGACTGGTGATATCGGTGCTGATGCCCTCATAGTAAGCGATCGCCCCTTGGTCATCCCGCACCGCCCGAGCGTTTTCAGAGAGCCAAATAATGCTGCCATCCCGACGATAGACCTGGACTTCAAACTCAGTAATGACGTCCTGCTCCTGCAGTTGCTGCTGGAAGCGATCGCGATCGGCCACATTCACATAAAGCTGTTGATCAATCTGCGTGATTGTCTCCATCAGGGCCGCGGGCGATTCATAGCCCAAAATCTGCGCCATCGCTCGGTTGACCTGCAGGTAGTGGCCATCCACCGTGCTTTGGAAAAAACCCATGCGCGCTTGGTCAAGAATATCTGCCGGAATATAAGGACACGGATCACCGAGGTGCGACAACGGTGCAGCGGATGGTTCTTCAAGCCGCGCTTCTAATTGGGCAACCTGCTGCCGCAGTGTAGTGAGTTCTGCAAGCAATTGGTCATTTGTTTTTTCATGATCGTCCATAGCGCGAGGTGGCTCGTGTGACAATGCGGCCGAAACAACAGGATTCACCATCTGGATACCGATATCAGGTCAGCTCTAGTCCGTCGCATCAAGAAGCTGGTCTTACAGGAACGGCGATCGCTCCTCTGCTGCCAGTTGCTCCTGAGGACGGAATCCTTTGTTCATGCAATCTGTGATGCCCCGAGATCTAGACTATGGCTGCAGACAACAGTGGTGCTGACACGTTTCTATTCCCAGAACGGGAAGGATTAGGCTAATCCTAGCTTGTCTAAGCGCGATCGCCTATTGGTGTGAACACCTCAACTATAGAGAGATCCTAAGGAATCTCGTCAATGTTGCCCCATTTATACATTTATATAGTTGATCTACATCGTTGATCCATAGTCGATCGCCCCATGGAGCAGCACTCTGCTGCCACTGCCATCGGTACATCACCCCATGCTTAGAACTGGATCTACCTCAACTCAAGTACGGAAAACTGAACCACCCTGACAGCTAGACGGTCATGCATGGAACAGGAGGCTGCGGGGTGCCAAAAATGGCGATCGCCCAAGACTGAACCTCTGCTCAACTATGCATCCCACCCTACATTTCACCATGCGTCAATGCGGTGCCCTGAATCGTTAGCTTCACTATACTGCGTTTCCCTAGGCGAGAGAATGTAAGCCAAACTACCATTAGCCGCAATTTTTCTTAGACAGGAGGGCGATCGCTCCCTAGCAGCATGGGATTTAGAAAATCGGCTCAAACATCCTCACCCCTATCAGCGATCGTTGCTGGAAAGGGATTTTGTAGAGTCCAACATAGTGGGAGAATAGAACGGTGGCGGTTTCCTGACAGAACTGCCGATATTGGATCAGTTGATGGACTAAGGCAAGGAAGAATTATGCTGAAGCGAATGGCACTGCTACTGCTGGTAATCGTGAGTCTAGGTTTGCAGAGCTGTGTTTCAGCCGGGGCAGGCTTAAACAGCTATATCGATAGCTATGACGGCTATGAATTTTTCTACCCCAACGGCTGGGTAGAAACCAAAGTGGAAAATGGCCCCGACATTGTTTTTCATGACATCATCCAAGAATCCGAAAACGTCAGTGTCGTCATCAGTCCCATTCCCGAAGGGCAAAGCCTGCGCGACCTCGGCACGCCAACCGACGTAGGACAGCGCCTCGCCCAAAAAGTGATCACATCAGCCGGCAGCGATCGCAAAGCAGAATTGGTGGGCGCGGCGGAACGAGAGTTGGATGGTGAACTCTACTATCTCTTGGAATATGCCGTAGAATTACCCACCCAAAACCGTCATAATTTAGCTAGCGTCGTGGTGCGTCGAGGTAAGCTATTTACCCTCAATGCATCGACAACAGAAAACCGCTGGGACAAGATGCGAGATACATTCCGCCAAGTCGTGGCGTCGTTTAAGGCCTATTAATTCCCAGATTAATTCCCAGACTATTCGTTTCACCCAGGCATCTTGCCTGACCCTATCGACCTAACGCCAGATGCAACGTCCACGATTCATCCTAGCGTCAGCCTCCCCCGCCCGACGGCGGCTTCTCCAAGGTGCTGGCATCGACCCAGTAGTCATGCCCAGCGATTTTGATGAAGATCAGATCGTCATGAACAATGCCGCCGAGCTAGTCCAGGCGCTAGCTCGGGGCAAGGCGGAGGCGATCGCGGCCCAACTACCTCACGACAACGCTGATTGGTTAATCCTAGGCTGCGACTCAGTCCTAGCCCTCCATGGGGAAATCCACGGTAAACCTGCCCATGCCCAAGAAGCGATCGCCCGCTGGCAGCAGATGCGCGGTCGGGTGGGAGAACTGTATACCGGGCACGTTTTGATTGATGGACGGCAGGGCAAAACCCTATCTCGCAGTCAAATGACCCAAGTTCAGTTTGCCAAGGTCAGCGATCGCCAAATTGCCGCCTACGTAGCCACCGGAGAACCCCTCAACTGCGCCGGGTGCTTTGCCCTGGAAGGTCAGGGCGGTTTTTTTGTAGAACAATTGGTGGGCTGCCATACCAATGTGATTGGTCTCAGTCTGCCCTTACTGCGATCCATGCTGGCAGATCTAGACTACGATATCATCGACTTTTGGCAGCCTTAACGGGTACATCCTACCTTTGTAGCCCTCACCCTAAATCCCTGCTTCCGGCTCCCCTTCTACCGTCCTGGGAGAAAGGGTTAGGGAATGAAGGTCAACTTGCAAAACTGGGATACACCTACCTTAACGGGTACTGAACGAGTCAGCAGACACCCAGAAACCTTGGTGTAGCTAGAAGAAGCCGTAACGAACTGTCTTGCAAGGCTTAGATGCGTTACTCTATCGCTTTAGCGAAGCCATGCCGAAGGCTATACGCATCCTACCTATCTCCTTACCTGTAAAGCTTCTGGGTGACGACTCTTCAGCAACGCCTCAAAGAAGCATAAGCACAGCAATACCAAAGGTAATCAACCATTCCCAAAACCCTATTCCCCAGCCTTGGTTTGTCTCGCGAACCTTGCCGCAGGGCAAACAGACATAGCGATCGGGATTGTTGCGATCTTGGATAAATTCACATTTGCGGGTATCTTCACAGCTACATGATGACATGACAGACTCCAGGTTATAAGCTCAAGGAATTAAACAACTGGCACTACAGTAGGTTTAGCTTGGGCGCTGTATGGCAAGACTGTTCACACATCAGCCTTCTTGCACGGCTTGCCAGTTAACTAGAAATTCAACATCACACAGCACCAACGTCATAGCGACCATCATGAACGCCAAGACTCCACCACCACCACAAACGCCACCCAACAAAGAGCAATACTCATCATCGGTACAGTGAGATGGGTTGCCAGCATCATCAGCAATCTCAGGATCCATGGAGCACGTAAACAGACTGCCAAAATATAGGCGATCGCAAACCCAGTTCCTAGCCATGACAGCCACTTAAACGCAGCTATACAGGCTTTAACCAAAAGACTGTAATGATTACTGTGACGATCCGGATCAGAAACCATAGCACTGACTCCTGTAGATGGCTTAGGCGCTGCACATGCGGTAGTTCACCATCAGTCACAAAACGCCCGGAACAAGGTTCGACAACAACTCAAGTTAAGCTCACAAATGTGACTCTTATATGTTGCCAGCTCTCTCGAAAGTTGTCAACCTCTTAGGTGCTTAGGGTATGTCTTGTCACAAATCCTAGAACTTGTATGATAAACCAGTTCAGATCATGATGGCTATCGATAGGCAGAGTTCTAAGCACGGCTCATGGACGAGAGGGTATCTAGATTTGTGACACACCCGTGACAGATTTGGGGTCAATGGCAGATAGTGGGCAATAGTCACAGTTGTGGCATACAATGGGAAGTTAGCCCGGATAACGGCTATTGCATAACCCATTCAGGATCCTGATGATGCTTACGTCTTCCATTGATGATGTGATTCAGAGCTTGACGCCGCGCCGAAAACAGGTGTTGGAGAACCTTTTAGTTGGTGCATCAGACACGGAGATTGCAAAAGAGATGGGCGTGAGCGAACCTACCGTGCGCAAACACATCGAGCGGATTTGTGACGTATTCACGCAGGCATTGCCTGACTATCATGGGCAAAAACTCAAGCGATCAGACCTGATTCGCGTCGTTGCTGGCCATCGTCCACAGATGACCGTGCCCCAGCCCCAACTGCACGATGAAGCCCAACAGCTCAACCAAAAGGGGTTTAATGAATACATGGCTGGGAACTTCGCCATCGCCGTTCAGTATTTTCAGGCAGCGATCGCCCTCCGTCCCGACTACGCCAACGCCCACTATAACCTCGGCACCACCTACGAACGACTTCAGGCAAACGAGAAAGCTAAATCTCACTACAAAAAAGCTCGGGATTTCCAAGGCAAAGGAGCCTATGCAGCCATCTGTAACTTAGCTCGACTGAATATTTTAGAAGGACAGCCCCAAGCAGCACTACAACCCTTAGAAGACTGTCTAGACGACGAGATTGAAGAACCATTAATTCGAGTATCTCTCCATAAAAATCTAGGCTGGGCGCTATATTTACTGGGACAATACGATCGCTCCTTAGAGCAGCTCCATCAAGCGATCGCCCTCGATCCATCCTCCACCGCTTCCTATTGTCTATTAGCTCAGGTCTATGAAGCCACAGAAAATCTAGACTATGCCAAACACTATTGGAAAAAGTGTCTAGATGGATGTAAGTCTAATCTATCTGATTCAACCCAACGACCTTGGCGATGGCCAGAAATTGATATTTGGCAAGCACAGGCGTTTCAGTTTCTTCACAACTATTCTGAACCAGGAAAAGAACATGGAACAGCTTGACGGACAAAGGATAAACCTGGTGTACTTGTAGGATGAGTTAGCCGTTAGCGTAACGTATCCAAGCTCTGCTAATGCTAGATAGAGTGTTAGATCGAGCTGATGCTTAGCAAATAGTACTTGCCAAACATCAGCCTGTACCAGATTTACAGCAAGGACGACGCGACGTAGGCGGGTGGTGGAATAATCGGATCGCTCTGACGTTTTTCCGTAACAGGTTCATCAGACTGAGCGCTGGCGATTAATACCACGCCCAGAACAGGTAACATGATGGCTAAGATGCAGAGAAATTTGCCAGCTACAGAGCCGGATAAAGCATGAGATAGGTTATTGATCATGGCTAAGTACGCTCTACGAGTAAGTGATTAGGGTCGTGAGCCAAGCCCAAATGCGATCGCTTGGTTGTCTAACGGATTTATTTAGCCCACATGATTTCTATCGGGTGAAGAAAAATCATTTGTGCAATGTTTCCAGAAATTGAGTCACAATCTTCCCCAACGCGAACCTTGTGCTTGCGAAACTAAAATTAGGTGTTCTATCCTATTGATGGAGATTTCCGTCAATCTGTGACCGCACAGGTGATGGTTGTCACCCCGCTGACCTTCTCAGAGCTTCTTCATGCAAACGCGCCAACTTGGACAATCCGACCTGCAGATTACGCCAATTTTGATGGGTACCTGGCAAGCAGGGAAACGTGGCTGGGTGGGCATTGAGGACGATCAGGTGATCGCGGCCATCCAGGCAGCAGTTGACGCAGGCATCACCACCATTGATACAGCAGAAATCTATGGTGATGGCTATTCAGAACAGCTCGTCGCCAAGGCGCTGTCAGACCGCCGCGATCGCGTTGTCTATGCCACCAAGGTATTCGCCAACCACATGAAATACTCTGAGGTGCTAGAAGCCTGCGATCGCTCTCTCAAGCATTTGCAAACCGACTATATTGATCTGTATCAAATTCACTGGCCCTCCGGCTCCTTCAATAGCGACGTGGTGCCCATTAGCGAAACCATGCGAGCCATGGTGGAACTGAAAGAGCAAGGCAAAATTCGCGCCATCGGCGTTTCCAACTTCTCCCGCACCCAGCTCGAAGAAGCGGCTGAGTATGGACGCATCGATAGCCTGCAGCCACCCTACTCGCTATTTTGGCGGCATGTGGAAACTGATGCCATGCCCTACTGCATCGAGCACAACATCACTATCCTGGCCTACTCACCCCTGGCCCAAGGATTGCTCACCGGCAAATTTGGCCCCGATCATCAGTTTGCGGAAGGCGATATCCGCGCCAAGAACAAGCTCTTCCAACCCGAGCACTACGCCCGCGCCCAAGCAGCGATCGCTCAACTGCGCCCTCTAGCAGACAAATACGGCATCACCCTAGGGCAACTGGCCTTGGCCTGGCTGATGGGACAACCCCAAACCTGCGTGATTGCCGGTGCTCGCAATGCCGACCAGGTGCGACAAAATGCGATCGCTGCTGATGTTCAGCTCGACGAGAGCGATCGGAAAGCGATCGATGAGATTGGTCATAGCGTCGCCGACCACCTAGATGACAATCCGGTGATGTGGTCATTTGGGTAAGGGATAGCAGGGGGGCGATCGCATCTACCCACTTCTAGAACACTGAATCTTAAAGACAACGCCGTTCGTTGCACCCTAACAATTAACATTCGTGGTCAGTGGGATAAATAACCTTTGCAGCTCACCAGGATCCCCCGGCAGTCCGCTCCAATTAGATTGTTATACGGTCGCTAATGCATTTTATTAATTCACGGAATCACTGGATCAAAAACAGCTACATCCGAATTTCCATATGCATTTAGGCTTGGTTGAAATGTAGTCTCTTTTGAACTGCATTCTCAACTTGTTTCAGTAACTCTCCAACAGCTTCATTTAATTTTTTGTTTATAACACGTCCTTCTTTCCAAAGCTTAGGCCCCGGAGTTTCCAGATCTACTTGTGTTTCGATCAAAGCTGATTCAATTTTAGTCAACAACTCAAATAAATCCTGACTAAGGAAAATCTTGTTGTAGTGCAAGTATTTGCGAAATTCCTCAAATACTTGACAGGCTATACTCAAGCGAATCCAGTAAATAGTATCCTTATAATAATTGATTTTATGGGTAGAACATCGCAGTTGTTCTTTTTGAAAATCATTCAGCAAACACTTTTCCAAAAATGCTTCAAGCTGTTCCGAAGAGAAGCGATCGAGATCTGAAAAAGATTGCTCTGGCGAAGAAAGGGCTTGGAAATGCCTATATGTATCTTGTAGCCTGTACCATATCTCAGGTAGAACCTCAAACTCTTTCTCATGAATCTTGGTAATGCGGTTAAATCGGGCATTAATTTGATAGCGGTACTGCTCAAGCAACTCAGACTGCTGGCGCTTGAATGACTCAAGCTTTTGAGAAAGCTGGTGAGTAATCCATTTGTCACCCAACCACTTAAGCAGGGATAAGGAAATTACCGTTGCACTCCCCCCTGCTAGAAGAACCTGTACAATAAATTCCAGCATCTAGTTAGTCAAGAAATTCCTAGAAATGTTCTGGCGTTGCTGAATAGTAGTATAACTCCGAAAAGTTTTGTATATTTTCAGGGCTTCTAACTAAAGATTCATACCCTGATTCAGCCAACACCAATGTTTTAATTATAGTGATTGTCAGCCTGGTTGAGATATGTCCTAGATCGAATGCTCAAACATTTAGGTCTCCAGGGGGGCTTGATGTCCTAAGCAGGATGATTATAGCCATAACTACATAACACTGGATATTGGAAAATGTAGCTATACAAGCATTCTAGTGACTGGTATAGATGCCACGCTGACGCAATTGCTGCACAAAAAATTCCTCTAGGCTTGGGCGAGCGAGCTGCATACTCAGCAACTGGGCACTCATCAGCCGTAGGCTAGCAAGAAAGTCTTGGGGTTCGCCCTTAAGGTGTCCGTGCCACACGCCATCATCGGCTTCCAAGTCGGGGATCCACTGACGGAGCACCTCAGCATTACCGCCCCGCACCCGCACAGCATAGACCTCTGTGACGCCGACCAGTTCGGGAATGGAGCCGACACATAGCAGCTCACCTTGAGCCAAGATGGCAATGCGATCGCAAATCAGTTCCACATCCGAAAGCACGTGGCTGTTGAAGAAAATGGTCTTGCCTTGGGCTTTCAGCGACAGAATGATTTCGCGAATCTGGTAGCGACCCATGGGATCTAGACCCGACATGGGTTCATCCAAGAACACCACATCAGGATCATTAATCAGCGCTTGGGCCATGCCCACCCGCTGCAGCATTCCCTTCGAGTACTTGCGCATCTGCTTTTTGACAGCGGCAGATTTCGCCAGGCCCACCAAGTCCAGCAGTTCAGGAATGCGGGTTTTCTGCACCGACCGAGGAATGCGGAAGAGCCCAGCGGCATATTCCAAAAACTCCCAGCCGGTGAGGTAATCGTAGAAGTAGGGATTTTCCGGTAGGTAGCCCACCCGCTGTTTGACGGTGCGATCGCCCAAGGGTTGACCCAGCAACAGGCCGCGACCGCTGGTGGGACGCACAATGCCCAGCAACGTTTTCAGCAACGTCGTCTTGCCTGCGCCATTGGGGCCCAGCAACCCAAAGGTTTCGCCTTGGTAGACCGTCAGCGAACAATTTTTGAGTGGCACAACAGTTTGGTTGAGCCAAAAGCCCGTGCGGTAGGCCTTCTGTAATGCTTCAACCTGAACCACAATAGGGCGATCGCTAGACTGGGGTTCAGGTGCGTGGGGTGCTTCAACATCCGTAGAACTCATGGCATCACAAACGGGTAGGAATGGTCAACAGGACAAGGCAGATGGATGACATTCGCTATCTTAACAAGGCATCCATCCAAGAACCAAAATTCCCAAGGGCATTCCCCTAGGGCAAACTGACATAGTCTAGTATGCCCAGGTTGTTTACCAGGTTGAGCAGGCCGTTTACAAAGATGGTTTACAACAATCCTCGATGCCGGATGAACAACAGAATTGCCGCCCAAGATCCCAGCGCCACCTTGATCGCCACCAACAGGTTGAGAATTGGAATCCAGCCACCGCTGACTAAGGTTCCCAGATTGCCATGGGGCGGCTCGATGCCCACCAAGGCGAGGACAGCTAGGATGATGAAAATGAGGACGGCAATTTTCTCCCAGGTGGCAGCGTGCCAGCGTTGATAGACCGCCTCCATCCATTGCGACGACGAGGTGATCGCCACCAGACCAATGGCCGTTCCCCCCGCCACCCCCGCCGCAAATCCACCGCCGGGGCTCAGGTGCCCTCGTAGCGCGAGTTCAATACTCACCAAGGCAGCGATCGTAGCTCCTAGACGTGCTAGGACAATGGAAGGATGATCGGTAAATTGATAGATCGTGGTGGTGGGTTGTTCATCAGCCAAGAGAAAGCGAACTCCCATGATGGCTAAGGTAAATACAACCACCTCGAAGATTGTGTCGTAAACACGGTTTCTGAAAATAATGCCCGATACAGCATTGGGGACACCCGTATCCTGTACCACCATTTCCACAATCGACAATTCGCTGGTATCTAGAGCCAGGTTAGGCAAGACCAGCATTTTAAGATAGGTTGCAATGCCCGCTGCAATATAAATCCACTTCACAGGTGTCCCTCCAGGGGGTTAGCAATACTGGGTGTTGACTGAGATGCTGCTGTACTAGACGGAGCAAGATTGGCGTAGGTTAAATGGGCGATCGCTTCCGGCAGAGCGGCTTGGAGAATATCGTAGAGCCGCCGAACGCGAATGTGCAGACGGTAGGACGGTTCATGGTTCTCAAGGGTTGAATCATCCACGGTTAATGATGCAGGCTGGGTTTGCCGTGGCTCCAAGGATTCACAGATAGCATGAACCTCCTGGTCGCGCAGGGCAGTATGGAGATCTTGCAAATTAGAATAAGGAACAACTTCAAGGCGTAGGTAGTACTTATCTAGCGGTGGACGCAGAGCCGCTAGCACAGAATCCATCGATGGCAGAGGATGCTCAGTGGTCTTAGAATCCAGTACACCCAACCGCATAATCATCGACGATCGCACCGCGACGGCATAGAGGGTGATGGATAACATGGTGCCAACTAGGGCTTCAGTCAGGGCCACATCAGCCGCCCCAAACAAGGCATAGACCAAGGCGGCCACCGCTCCCAAAATGCCGCGAATCACCAAGGCGTGATAGGGATTGACCTGGGAAACCAACATACAGGCGGTCAAGGGCAGTAGAAGAGCGATCGCTAGGATATAAAACTCATCTGTCAAGATCTCAGGCATCTTCTCCTCCTCGGGTCGAACAGTAGGCCAACACATAGCCAAGTACGGTATTCCAGATGGCTAACGAAATCAGCGCCAAGACCAGCAACGGCCATTCTCGGGGAATTTTGAGCAACAGCCCCACGACGATACTCATGGAACCCAGGGTGTCGGATACGGATAGGCTATGGAGCTTGAATAAGACAGAGCGATCGCCCACTAACGGCCAGGTTCCCCAAAACCAGAACACCAAACCAATACTGATTAAGGTATAGCTCAAGGTATCAATCATAGGTCGTTTATCCGTCGTAAAACATGAGCCAGAAGCATCAGAGCAGCATTACCCACACTCAAAATCAACACGCCTACCACGCCAATCATCCAATCATCCCGCAGAACAGAGACTACTAAGATCATGATCGATGTCTTCGTGGCGATGCTGGCGAAGGCCAACATTTTTTGCCAAATACTGTCATCTTGCCAGGCTTCATAGATAGGAATGAGTAGCGCCAGGATCATAATCGTGATCACCCAGTTCATGGCTTCGTCCTCCTTGCCACTTGATGAACTTCATACCGACCATCGTCGTGATAGTGCAGAACAATGGTTTTGGGCGTGAAGGTGATCAGGAAAATATCTAGGAAAATCAGCCCAGGAGAACGATTAGGTTTTACCCGTTGCATGGCGATCGCTTCATGGCGATGGGGACGCAGCATGATTTCAATTGCTTCCTTGTAGGCGATGGGGATAGCAACAATAATTTCCCAGAGCACATGCAGCCAATCCCGTAGGGTAGACGATGCCGTATAGCCTCGCGGTAACAGAAGCGCTACGCATATGCCGATGATGATATTGGCTAAGCTACCGTCGGCGGTGAGCAAAAACCAAATGACTAATCGCAGCAGCAGGTCTAAATAGGCAATCATGTCAACACCATCCAAAAGAGAGCGGTTAACGTCAGACTCATCATGCCAATGAGATGATCTAGGCGTTCAAACATGCGCGGCAGCTTCAAGACCACTCGCTGAACTAGCACGATATGCACTAGACAGCCAGCACCCAGAATTAACAAGGCTTTGGCCATCTCGGTGACGGTATAAACCTCCAAATATAGACCATTAGCCACCACCAGACTGCCCAGCAGGAGGATCATCGCCCACCAAAAACTTTGATGCATAGCATGGGGCGCAGCATCTTTAGATTGGGTAGCCACCGGCAGAAACAGAAACTTAGCTAAGGCGATCGCTGTCCCCACCGCCACGAGGTTCAGGGCGATCGCCTGCCAAGGCTCCAATTCCTTGAGCGTCAGAACTTTGGCCCCAAATCCTGCTAATAGCGGAAATCCCATGACTGAGAGACAAGCGATCGCCAAGGCAGCCCACAGCGGTGCATAGAGCGGCGTTTGGCGCAGGGTCTGAAAACTTCGACTCGGTAGATTACCGCTGATTAAAAAGAGAGTGGTTTTCGCCAGACCATGGGTAAGGGCATAGAACCCAGCCACCGCCGGAGCCGCCAGCACAAAGCCGAGCTGGGAAATGGTACTGAGGGCCAAGAGCCGCTTCGTATCTGTTTCCACTACCGCATAGGCAACACCCAACACAGCCGTTCCCACGCCAAAGATGCCGAGCAGGGGGGCCATACCTTCCACCATCAAGGCACAGCGCACCAGGGGAAATACCCCCGCTTTCACCACAATCCCAGAGAGCAGAGCTGAGACAGGCGTTTCTGCTTCAGAATGGGTGAGCGGTAGCCATAGGCCAGAGACAAAAATACCGCCTTTGGTCAAAAGTCCTACCATGATCAGAGCGATCGCTTCGGTGGGAGCATCCTGCAATCCCATGAAGGCAAAGGTATGGCTAGATTGGTAAACCAACAACGCCCCTATCAGGTAAAACAGCATCGCCGTATTGCTGACAAATAGATAGCGCAGCGCCACCCAAATGGATCGATTGGTGCGGGGATAGGCAATCAGCAAGAAGGCAGCAATCCCAATGACTTCCAGCGCCACATATAGACTAATAAAGTCCGCACAGATAAACACAGCATTGAGACTGCCGTGCAGAATGATCATCTGGGTATAAAAAAAGGCACTCTTACCCGTTTGCCAACAGTAGAGAACTACTGCCGCCGTCACTAAAGCATTAGTGACAATAAAATAGCCGCTCAGGGAATCAATGAACAGCGTCACGCCAAACTGATCCAAGAGCTGTACAGTGAGCGGTACAGGAGCCCATAGCTGCTGCAGTCCGTAGGCCAAAGACATCAGAGCAATCCCGAGGGCCAAGTAGCGATGAAATTTGGGCAGCAGATAGCCGCTAAAGCCCACGAAAAATGGAATCGCCATCCAAACGATCGCCACGGGGGCCGTATCCTGCAGCGCGGTCGATATGGGGTCAGCGATCGCGATCCCTTGGGTCAATAGCTCAAGTCCGGTTGATAGAAGATTGCTCATGGTGTGTTGTTCTTCTCAATTTCACTGCTCTCCAGAGTGGGGTTATCTCGTGCCAGCTTCATAACACCGACCAGCATGAGAGCTTGGATGGAAAAGCCAATCACAATTGCGGTTAAGATCACCGCTTGGGGCACCGGATCGGCATAGCTGCCCGGCTGCACATCAGAAGCAATGGGGGTGAATAATCCTCCGCGTGCCGCAATGAGAACGTAGTAAGCGATCACCCCGGTGCTCATCACATCCATGGAGATGATCTTCATCATTAAGTTCTTTTTCCAAATAATGCCGAAAAATCCACATAGAACCGTTGCAAAAACACAAGCTTCTAACAATGACATGGTGAATAGGTGGTATATGACCAAGAGAGCGATCGCTCAGAGACTATGGCTGGGAGTCATCCTGTTCAATAAAGTTCATGCCTAGAATCCCAAGATGATGACGATCATCTTGAAAAGCGGCGGCCCTAGGGAAGTGGACTCAATTTAACCAGGCTCACGTACCGGGTTTCAACGACGCTCCATCCCCTTTTCATAAAAGTTTGAGCCTTAGGCGAAATGCATCTTGCCAAGAATTACGTCCTCCTATCTTGTAGGTCAAAGCCAATCATGGATATAAAAGAAGGGCGTGGGTTGAACAGATAACCCACGCTGAACTCTGATGGTTGCAAGTCAATGGATATCCATAAACTCTAGTGTAGATGGCTGTTCAACACAGCCGTAGCTCACCATTTCGCTTAAAGTATCATTCCCATCTGGCTCCTGACACCTTAAAGAGCAACAGAAGCATCCGTATCCAAATCTAAGGGTGGCTCATGCACATCTGGGAAAACTGTATTGACTGCAGCTTTGAGTGCTGCCGCCCTATCCATGTAAAGATTTTGGGGTGGAATTAACTGGAAGATCTTTAATTTGTCTAATCGCTGCTTGGTTTGCCCGGCTGCCCCCACAATAAACACATAGCGACGATTTTCTACAGCTTCTTGGATAGCATTCTCTAGGGCAAGGGACGCCGTCACCCCCAAGTGCGGGACATTACTTAAGTCAAACACAATAGCATCACAGTCACTGATCGCATTGTGCTCACGGGCGATCGCCTTCGCCACGCCAAAAATCATCGGCCCACTGAGCTGGAACAGCAAAACACGACCATTGGCCTCATCCAACCAGCGCTTTTCATCCGCATGAATTAAAATGGCATCATCAGCATCTGTAATCGTTTGCACAGACTTAGCCTGCAGCGTACTCATGCGATCGATGGTGAGAATATTGGCGACGAAAACCCCAATCCCCACGGCTGCAATCAAGTCTACCAGCACCGTCAGGATAATCACCCCATACATAATTAGAGCACCCTTGACCGACACCTCATGGGCACGCTTCAAGAAACTCCAGTCAATAATATCAATCCCAACCTTGAGGGCAATACCTGCCAAAACTGCTAAGGGAATCATACCTGCTAGGTTACCAGCTCCTAAAATGACCACCAACAGCACCCCCGCCCGAGTTAAACCCGAGAGCGCTGTTTTCCCACCCGTTTGGATATTCACCACCGTGCCCATGGTGGCACCGGCACCGGCAATACCGCCGAACAAGCCCGACATTAAGTTACCTAGACCTTGACCAATGAGTTCCTTATTGGAATCATGCTCTGTGCGGGTAAGGCTATCAGCAACAACCGAGGTGAGCAAGGCATCAATACAGCCCAACATCCCCAGCACCGCTGCATCCACAATCATCAGCCGCAATTGATTGATGCTAAAGGTGGGGACTTGCATGTCTGGAAAGCCCATGGGGATTTCCCCAATCCGACGAATATCGAGCCCCGAAAACAGCACAAACGATAGAACTGTACCGGCAATCAGGGCAATCAATTGGGGAGGAACCAGCCGCTTGAATCTGGCGGGCATAAACCAAATGATACCGATGGTGATCGCTGCCAGGAAGGTTTCTGCCGGTTGAATATTGACGAGCAGTTCGGGAAGCGATCGCAACATGCCCACAACCCCACCCGGTGGATTCGCCTGGCCCAAAAAGGGAGCCATTTGCAAAATCACCAGAATGATCCCAATCCCAGACATAAAGCCCGAGATCACGGTGTAGGGCATCAGCGTCACATACTTCCCTAGCCGCAGCAGACCAAATATGATCTGAAAGACGCCAGCCATCATCACCACCGTGAAGGCCATGGCCATGCCATTCTCTGGATCCGCTGCCATGAGCTGGGCAATGACCGCCGTCATCACCACCGTCATCGGCCCCGTAGGTTCGGAAATGAGGGTCGGCGTGCCGCCAAAAAGGGCCGCAAAGAAACCGACCAACACCGCCCCCCACAGACCTGAGACGGCTCCCGCTCCGGAAGCAACACCAAACGCCAGCGCCATGGGTAACGCAATGACGGCGGCCGTGACGCCCCCAAATAGGTCACCCCGTAAGTTGCGAAAATGAATTTTGTTAGTAATTTGCATGGTTAGACCACTAAACTGAGATTATAAAGACAAGCAGGCAATAGCCTAAGTCGTTTGCCTACTCTAGAGTTCGATGCCAGCAGCCAAGCCTGAGGCACCGTCAACCAGAGACATAACAAACGCTATCCGCCGGAGTCAAGCAACGCGATCGCCCCACTGCTTGACTGCCCCTTAGAGGGCCATACCACAGCGGAACTCCACTTTTATCAATAGACTAAAGTCTATCAAAGTATTAAAAACCATTGATTAATATCTAACCATAAAATCATCCCGAGTGTAATCACTTTGGATGTGATCTTTTTTGATGAAGAGAAAAAGAAAAACTTATCAGCGATCGCTTCCCGCTTGAAACCCATAAGCCGCCTCGGAAAGCGATCGCCCACTATCAATCCATCTATGGTGATGATTGAGAAGAGGCTATGAAGGTTCGACGCCTGCCGTCCCACGGGTGCGGAGTGCAGCTCGGTGAGGGGCGCTGGACTCCCCATGACCTGAGCTAGAATCACGGAAGCATCTCTAGTAAGAGTAGGAGGGGGCGATCGCCCGTAGTCGCCTCAGCGCTCAAGTGCTGCAAGAGTGCTGTAGGAGTGAGTGTTGTAGTGGCAATGGCTTTGATGCGCAAGCAGACTGATATGGATCGTTTTCTTAGAATGAGAGAAATTTGGAATGTGTTCTATGAGTCATGAAGTATTGTCGGTGATTCCAAAAACGCTGAAGGAAATTATTTTCTTAGTTGAGGAAGACAATGAGGGGGGATACGTTGCCCAGGCTCTGGGAGAATCTATCGTTACTCAGGCGGATACCTTGGAAGCGCTGAGAATTATGGTGAAGGATGCGGTCGCTTGTCATTTTGAGGAGGGAGAGAATCGCCCTCGATTGATTCGGCTCCATATTGTTCGGGATGGGGTGCTTGCCCTATGAAGCTCCCCCGTAAGAAGCACAACAAAACTACATAAGAAGATTGTTGATCCAAATCAATACCCTATCTCTATTGCTTAACCCAATTGGACGAAAAAGAGATACAGCCATGACAGCGATCGAACTGCGACAAAAACTAATTGAACGAATTAATCAACTGAGTTTTCAAAAACTTCTTTTCCTGGAAAAGTTGATTCAAAGTTTAGAAGCCTACTTCCCAGACACATCAGAAAACGCGGTTAGAGATTCTGTTCTTGAATCTCCAATATCAACAACTGTTTCCCCAGAAGATGATCCAATCATAGGAATGTGTTCGGGGATAACCCCTAATCTCTCGGAGCGTGCGGAAGAAATTTTAGAAGCAGACATTCAACCTCGATCGGGGTGGACGTGGAAAGAATGATTTCTATTGCTGATACAGGATTTATTGTTGCCCTGGTAGATCGTCAAGATTCCTATCACCAGGACGTAAAAGCTATCTATCTTCAGCAAAAAGAAATTATTGTTCCTCAAAGTGTATTAGCAGAAGTTGCCTATCTCTTGGGTCGAGCTGCTGGCATCTCTTCGGTTGTTCAATTTCTGCGATCGCTAAAAACAAGTCGCTTTGAGCTAACGGCTCTGACAGAAGAGGATATTGCAAGAATAGGAGATGTTTTAGAAGAGTATCAAGACAGTAGAATAGACTTTGTAGATGCTTCTGTTATGGCGATCGCAGAACGCTTGAACCTCACAATAGTTTTGACCTTAGATCGACGAGATTTTAGTCTCTATCGACCTCAACACTGTCCTGCTTTCACGTTACTTCCCTAGCTCACAATTTATGAGTTATCGAGAGAGGCTAGACAAAAAGAGGAAGTCTAGAGCTTTCCTATTGGGAGCTACTAGGTCTGCCACAAATGGCTCCAAGATCGCCAAGGACGCACCTTGGCGATAAAGCGGGTGGCTTAGGGGTTTGCTATCTTTGAGTAGAGTTCTACAGCCGTCATCCAATGGGCGCGATTGTTGAGACTGTTGAAGTATGACGATCTAGAAAAAGCTGACATCGTCTCCGCGTTAATTTTTGTCACCCAGCCAGGTCAAGAGTATGGTTAAGAAGACCTAGAAGCATCCGCTACAATACAAGCACCTTCTAACCATGGATAGCAATGGCGGATCAGGCATCAATTTATATCTCTCGAAAACCAGCGGAAGACATTCTTAAAGGTCTCGATGCAGCGCTACAGCATCCTGATCAGCATCCGATCATCTTCCATGTTTGGGGGATTGGAGGCGTTGGCAAGTCCACATTGCTGAAAAAGCTTCGTCAGGATCGGCAGGATAACGCTACTATTCTGCGGTTTTCCTTTGGCGATCGCCCTGAAGAACCCGAAACACCGCTCATGGTGATGGAAGCGCTTGCCAAAACGCTAGGCGAGCTGCGTGGCCCAGTTTGGAAACGAGATTTGTTTGCGGAGGATCCCTTCCCAAAACTCTGGCAGCAGTATCAAGAGACACGGTATCAGCTTGAGACGCAACCATCTCAGGGAAATAGTGTGACATCAGAAGAGCTGAGACAGGTGAAGTCTGTCTTAAGGCATGGGGTAGATCTATCTGAGTGGCTGGGGATGCCTAAGCCGGTGGCGGTGGCAGGACGAGTGTTGGCAGATCAGGGTGTTGATGGTGTAACAGCGATCCTGTCGGTCAAGGATGAATTGGTCAATCTTCTCAACTCCCATCAAGCAACGAAGAAAAATCGGGTTTTGCAAGAGTTGATGCTCAATCCCATTGCTAAGTTGAGTGATGCGCTGATGACGAGTCTGCAGCAGCGATCTAAAACATCTCCTGTGGTGTTATTGCTCGATACCTACGAAAAAGCTCCTGATGAGATTGATAGTTGGGTTCGACGGATGCTGTTAGACGTTCGCGAACGGTTGCAAACTCACCCTGTCCGAGTTTTGATAGCAGGACGCTACTGCATCACAGAGCGTAGTGAAGTTTGGCGGAAGCTGCAGCAAGACTATATCTGGATGTTTGCCCGAGAATTAAGACGGTTTGATGCAGACCAAACTAACGACTACATTGATCAAGGACAGCTTGAAGCCGTTGGCAGCCGCGAAGAGCTTCACGAGGCTACCAAGGGACTTCCCTACTATCTCAACTTCATTCGCCAGCGGCATGAGCAGGGGCAACCTCTAGATCTATCCCAGGGAAATCAGGCGGTGGAGCGTCTTCTGCTTCAGGGGATGACGGAGGCACAAAAACAGATCATTCAACTAGCTGCCTGCTGTCGTTGGATTGATAAGCCGATCATCACTTATTTAATTCAGCAGTTTCATATTGATCCAAAAGCTGTTTTGGGAACAGAGGAAGATTGCTATACTTGGCTGACTCAAAAGACCTTTGTTGAGGTTGTACAGTCCCGCTATCGACTGGATGATGTGGCGCGAGATGTTTTCCATCAGTCGTTTCAGCGAGAGGATGATACCGGATTTCGTCAAGCTCATGAAGTTTTAGTCAACTATTTCAAAGCTCGATCGGATCGAGAAGTGCCAAAGACCAGTGCCCCACCTGCAAAATATGAAAATCCAACTTGGCGAGATTTGCGCTCAGAATATTTATATCACCTTATATTTGGCCGCGTAGAGATACTAAAGACACAGTTTGTTTCTCATCTCCTGGAAGCCAGCTATTTCTGGGTGCTTAGTATGGTGCAATCGCCCCACACAACGGCAATGGCCGAGAAAGGCTTACCGAACACAAATTATCTCATACCATATGCTAATTACGATTTCTTGCACAAAGTTCAGCCTGTGGTAGGGCTAGGACGCACCCTTCTGCAAAAACCTTTTGGATCACCTGCTGACTATCTTCAGGATTTGAGGCTATCTACCGGTGATGTTGATAAATCGGTTAGGCTTTGTCTATCTCAGCAAGATTCATTGAATGGCTTGGCCCATTTCTCAGCTCTTCTTTATCAGGCACATCAATGCTCGGACGATGATCGGATTAATTATCTCATGGTTGCCCAGGAGCAAGCAAAAAAACTCATACATCCAGACTATCCTAGCTTTAGCAGCGATCTATTTTGGTCGATTGGATCTGATCTGCATCAGTTGAGAGAGTACGAAGAAGCGCTCGCCGCCTATGACCAAGCCCTTGATATTAAACCCGACTTCCACGAAGCGCTCTCCAACAAAGGGGTTGTGCTAGATAATTTAGGACGCTACGAAGAGGCGCTCGCCGCCTATGACCAAGCCCTTGATATTAAACCCGACTTCCACGAAGCGCTCTCCAACAAAGGGTTTGCGCTAATTAACTTAGGACGCTACGAAGAGGCGCTCGTCGCCTGTGACCAAGCCCTAGACATTAAACCCGATTTCCACATGGCGCTCTCCAACAAAGGGTTTGCGCTAATTAACTTAGGACGCTACGAAGAGGCGCTCGTCGCCTGTGACCAAGCCCTAGACATTAAACCCGACTTCCACGAAGCGCTCACCAACAAAGGAGGTGCGCTAATTAACTTAGGACGCTACGAAGAGGCGCTCGTCGCCT
>NZ_JACSWB010000276.1 GCF_016888135.1 Leptolyngbya sp. CCY15150 | reverse complement strand
CGCAATCAACAACGGCATTTTCGACGTTCCCCTGCAGCTTATTTAGCTAACCTGGAGCAGAAGGCTCTCCAGCTAGTTTTGCCGCCCTAGAAAAAAATCCCCAGCACAGGTGCCGGGGGATGATCTCAGGGTGCATCTACCACTCCCATTTCCTCATGAAGAGGAAGGGGATCCGGAGAGTCTGCCCAGAATTTTTCAACCAAGTTTTTAACCAAGTGTTCAACCTCATGGCTACAACCCATGGGCTAGGGTTCCGCAGGGCATAGGCTGGAGCTTTCTCCCACGGCTAGGGTTACGCAACCCGCGTAGTTTCCTGCAGGGTTATCACCGGGCGAAAAAACCACCAAAGCCTCTGTCCCCGAGGCATCAAATTGGCGAATCATCAGGTTGCCGTCCCAATAATCCACAGCGGCGACGCTGCTGAGGGGATAGCTGGAAAATTCATCCGGCAGGGGGCGATCGCCTGGCACTTGGGCTCGGTAGAGGGCATAGCCGCCGGGTTGGGGGTCAATAATGAAGACGGCGCTTTGGGTGGTGAGGGCACAGTAGTCGAGTTCCACGGCCACGGCAATCTGCTCGGTATACAAATCGATGCTGGGCTCGCCCACCACGCGACGGGCATTCATCACCTGTTCGTCAGCGATGGTTAAGGTGGAGCAATCGACGCCGTCAATGATGTTGATATTCCAGTCGCGCACATCAATATCGACGGTGCTATCTCGCCAGCGCCCGCGCAGATGGGTGCCATTTTGCTGGACTTCAATCTGGGCTAGACCTTCTGGATCGCCGGGAGGGGTGATGTCCATGCCTGGCTCGGTTGGATCTGAGATATCGCCCGCCAAGACCCGACTGGGCGATCGCCCCGACACAGTGTCATGGCAGTTAAACCCCTGATTTTCCGTACTCATGGCGTTAAAGGGCCCCAACATCACCGTAAACTGATATTCATTAAAGCGACGAAAGGGCCAAGCAGCGGTGAGGTTGCAGGACGGCTGAGCACAAACGCAGGCAAAGACCGGAATATCGGGATGTTTGCCCTGCCATTCTTGAATGATCAGGGCAAGATCGACGGATTCGCCAGATGCATAGCGGGCGGTGGGCACTCGTTCACTAGCGATCGCTCCACTGGTGATGACCCCAAGGCTGCCCAGCCCTACGCCAATCCATCGAGCTAGTCGTACACTGAGTGGTGTCATGAAAAAGGATCTCCGTTCAGGTATGAATGTGTTCAGATACACCTTGATATCGGGTGATTCTTGGATATCGGGTGATTCTTGACCGAGAACCATGGGTTTCAGCCGCGCCCATCTGAGGCGATGAGCCGACCCTCCTATCCCCTCACCTTGCAGACTGGAGAGACGGTTACAGGCGTGACGTACCCGACGCTCATCCTGCTGACCAAGCTTGGTCATGAGATCGACTCAGGTAGCGACCTGCCCCGATCATTGCGTTTTGCCCGATTCTACAACTCATCTTGCCCATGGATCAGAAACCGACAATGGATAGGATCAATCTCGCGGTCAATGGTACGCTGATGCGCGGTTTGGCGCTCAATGGCAATTTGCAAGCCGTTGATGCCGTTTTTGTGCGCGAGGCGGAAACCGAGCCCTGCTATCGGCTGTGGTCGATTGGCGATCGCCACCCGGCCATGCTGCGGGTTGCGGAGGGAGGACAAGCGATCGCCCTGGAAGTGTGGGCGGTGCCCCTGCAAGGGTTGGCCCAGATTTTACTACAAGAACCCCCAGGGCTTTGCATTGGTAAGGTGACCCTAGGGGATGGGGAGGAGGTGCTAGGGGTTTTGGGCGAACCCATTCTCTGTGAAGGACAGCGAGAGATCACCCAGTGGGGTGGTTGGCGGGCCTATTGTGCCCAGGGGTAGCCCTCGTCTTATGGGTGAGGACATGCAGAAACCTTGGAGATGTTCAACCTAGGAACGTTCATCTACGATGATGTCTTAGCCAAACTGGCTACAGCTCTATGGTTGACCTAATTTTGATACAGGACAGTTGTATGCTGCGACCTTTTCATGTGGCGTTTCCAGTGCAGGATCTTGTCCAGACCCGTCACTTTTACGAAGAAATCTTGGGCTGTCGGGTGGGGCGTACATCTGACACCTGGATTGATTTTGATGTGTTTGGCCATCAGCTCACCGCGCACCTCAGTCCCAAGGATACCCAGTCGCCGTCAGCCAATGCTGTGGATGGGCGATCGGTGCCCGTGCGCCACTGGGGCGTTATTTTGGATATGGAGACCTGGCAATCCTTTCGCGATCGCCTTCAGGCCCATGGCATCACCTTTGTGATTGAACCCTATATCCGCTTTCAGGGCGAGGTTGGGGAACAGGCGACGCTGTTCTTTTTGGATCCTAGCGGCAATGCTCTAGAGTTCAAAGCCTTTCAAGACGACGCGGCGATTTTTGCGACAGAGGGATGAATCCCTAGGGACAGTCGCGGTTTTCAACGCTGCCGTCCGGCATGATGGTGTTGCAGAGAAAGGCTTGACTGATGTCTGTGCCGTCGAGATTAGCGGAGTTCAAATTCGCTTCATTGAGATTGGCGTTGCGCAGGTTAGCGCCCCGGAGGTTGGCACCCCGGAGGTTGGTTCGCACCAGGAATGCTCCGCTCAAGTCTGCGCCGCCCAGATCGGCCCCGCTCAGGTTGGCGCGGACGAGGATGGCCCGCTGCAGTTTGGCATTGCTCAAGGTCGCTCGGCTGAGGTTGGCTTCAAACAAGAAGGAGTCGCTAAGACCGGCTCGCGATAGTTCTGCAACGCTCAGGTTTGCGCCCTGGAGTTTGGCACCGAGAAATTCTGAATCGGCGAGCAAGGTCTCCCGTAGGTTGGCCTGGGCCAGAAACGTAGCGTTGAGATTAATGCCGCTCAATTCTGCCCGGCTGAGGGAAATGACGGTGTTGGATTCAGAAATCAGACCTGCTTCGTAGACAAACTGCAGCAACAGCGCTTTGTAGGCGTTATCCAGCGATCGCAAGGTCAGCAAAGTGCGCGCCCTAGCGAGATCCCGCTGCTGGGAATTGGCAGGGGAGGTCAGCAGCCCCTCGTCAAGGGAGGCCACCATGTCATCGATGTAGCGATCGAGGGTGTCTTGCTGAGCGCGATCGATCGCCATTTGATCGATCTGCTGCTGTTCAGACACTTGGCGCTGCGCGACCTGCTCTTGTTGCTGGCTGACGCGGGCATTGAGGTACCAAACCCCAATCAGCAGCGACAGGGGCAGAATCAAAAGTTCTAGAACGTTCCACAGGGTTTTGTCGCGAAACCCTGTCCATCGCCAATCGCGTCCCTCTGCCTGCGCTGAATCCTCTGGGTTGGATGACCGCAGTGGAGCGTTGAGTTTTCTATGGTTCTGATGCCCTGCCATGATAATTCAGGTGAGTGTGAGTAATGTCAATCGTGGATGGCCTCAGCAGTCAGCAACCCTGGGGCATGAGGGAACCAGGCAGGAGGTGCGATCGCCCTAGCTGATCCCTCCTAATCATACTGTCTCAAAATCGTCTTCGTTAGGAGTTGGTGCAAAATGTAAAGCTGTCCTATAAAAGCTGTCCCATATCAGAGGATGGAGATTGTGATCTCATGGTTGGGATTGTGGCATTGGGATTCGCGGTGATCCAAGGCTTTCGCTATAGCGTATTTGTCCATTGGCGTATGAGATAAAGCACGAGTAAATGAGCTGGATAGAATGCGTAGAACCATCGTGCTTTTGCGCCGACTTCATGGTTGGTCATATGAAAAAATACGGGAGCGATCGTGGCAAACCCCTGGATGCTTCCATAGCCTGGTATGGCATAGAGAATCATGGCATGAAGCCCCAGCCAGCATAGCCACCATGGGGCTGTGGGTTTAAACCGGCTGCCAAAGGCAATGACTGCAATGCCATAGCTACCGTAATCGACCGCCAAAAATCGGGCCACCATGGCTCCAGCGATCCAAATGAGCAGCATGATCCGTGGAAACATGCGGGCTAAGCGTAGGCAAACTAAGCCAATGAACAGCGTAAATAAAATATTGAAATCGTGATAGGGCTGGAGATTGAAGGCTAGTTCATAAATGGGTTGAGATAAAACACCTAGCACTAAGAGCCGCGCACCGTAGAGCACCACATTATGGGTATGGCGCTCACCCTGGACTAGGAGCCAGACAAAGAGCGGTAGACTCAGTCGCCCAATCTGCCGAAAGATCATACATTGGGGAAAGAAAATATCCCCCACGTGATCAATGACCATCAAGACGGCAGCCAGCAGCTTGATGTCGTAGTTTGTGAAAATTCTTGGCAAGCTCACCATGGGCGAGAGAAACCCTTGATTTGGGTGCTCATAGGAATGAAATGGTTTCAGCCTATGACGTGCCAGATTCTGTGCAGCCGAAGGATTGGCTCTAATCTACATGGTGTAGACGTGGGCCCATTGGCTCATGGGAGATGGTTCAGCCCCATGGACATTTGGATGAGTTGAAAGAGTGTGAAAGAGCGCTATGCGATCGCTCTTCAACGGCATTCAGACCACCGCTCTCCAGCAGAATTCTAGCTTGTCACGACGCTGTTGATGCACCTGATGGTGGTCGAACCCACAGATTGAGTCCTCAGATTGAGTCCTCAGCCCCTGCCAGGATAACACTTTTGGCAAAGTGCTCAGAGGATGTGCCAGTACTCCACCCTAGGTGATCAACCGGTGGGATCGGTGCTCGTCCCGATATCTAACTATCTAGGTCTTGAGGGTCTGATGACATACATTCGTCCGTGGGGCAGATTGCTAGGAGAGCGATCTAGGAGCAGAATTGGAAGACTTGGGTGTGGATTGGTCATAGGTGCGATCGCTCTCCTAGCACGAGATGCCCGTCGGTTGGATGCAGTCAACCGGCGCTGTGGGTTCAAGCCACCTGTGTTTTCACTGATCCGCTAGTCCTAGGTTTTAATCAGGACAAATGGTGAACTTGTTGCCCTTGCCAGCTTTGGAGAACCGGTATCTAGCCACCATGGAAGACGGGTTAAGGTTGCCTAGGGCACAGCCTCAACGTTCGTTGTACTGTTTTAAGACAGGATAGGGAAGACGTGTTGAGGACAACGGGCGATCGCCGCATGATTCATGCCCTTATGGTTGAGTAACAAACAAGACGTATGCTAAGTTTCAGCGATTTTTTTATAGCCTGTGCCGGTACTTGGACGACCGATCGCACCTATCATTATGTGTTGGATGGCGAGGTGGAGCGATCGTATACCGAATTTCAGGCTATGCCCCTAGGGCCTGCCGACAAGCAGCGCATCCTCAGTCGGTTTGCGCCCTTGGATGAACAGCAGGCGACGGCCGGTCGCGATCGCTGTCCAGGGTTTGCCATAGCGTTTGAAACCCGTTCAGAAACTGGGGAAGAGGTGTCCATGAGCCTCAAGGCCCTGTTTGTGCCTGACGATGTCGCTCGGTACTATCACCTCAACTCCACGCCGCCCCATTTGCCCCTAGCATCCCACTATCCCAAGGATTCAGAATTAATCGAGGGCGTTTATCTCCGCAATGAAGGGTATTCTGAAACGGGGGCGATCGCCGGTCGCTTTACCTACCAGCCCACGCGCCAAACCCTAGAAATGACCACCTACTACAACCGGTCGGTGGCGGTCGATCAGATGCGCTTTGTGTCGCCCGAGTTGCGGATGCGCACCATTGTCACCTATGAACGCCCAGCCGATGGTGAGGTGCCAACCGTGATTGATCTAATGGGGTTTGGGGTGGAACGCAAGTCCACTACTGATTGATCATGACCCGTTACCATCTGACCCGTCGAGAATTTTTGTGGGGTAGTGCCGCCCTTGCCCTCCAGCTAGCAGGATGCGGCGGTCAGGAGCGATCGCCCCTCGTGGTTTCCCTGCTCGAAAACTCAGTTCCCACCGAGCTCATTCAGGAATTTACTCGGCGCATGGGCCGTGGGCCTAAGCTCGACTTCGAACCCATCGAGCAACTTCAGGATACCTTTCGTCGCCTGCAGGAGTTGGAGGCCAATAGTCCTAATATCCCTGACTGGATGACCCTCGGGGATGCTTGGCTGGCGGCGGCCATTCAGCAAGACCTGATTCGCCCCATCGCCGATCTGGAGGCTTTGGACGCTTGGGCCCAACTGCCGCCTCAGTGGCAGGCGCTGGTACGCCGCGATCGCCAAGGAGCCCCCCAGCCTGAGGGTGATATTTGGGCAGCTCCCTACCGCTGGGGTAGTTTAGTGCTGGTCTACTCGGTCTCGGCGATGGAGAAGCTGAACTGGGTGCCGAGCCAATGGGAGGATTTGTGGCGGCCTGAACTGCAGGGACGGATTTCGGTGCCCGATAGCGCCCGTGTGGTGATTGGGTTAGTTCTCAAACAGTTGGGAGAATCTGCTAACCAAGTCTCGTTCGATGAGGCAACAGTGGAATCCCGCCTGGCAGAGCTGCATCAACAGATGCGGTTCTACAGTTCCGATGCCTATCTAGAACCCCTGCTGCGGGACGATACCTGGCTGGCGGTGGGTTGGTCTACGGATGTCTTGCCATTTACCCAGCGCGATCGCCGCCTCAATGCCGTGATCCCCGATGCCGGAACGCTGCTGTTTGCCGATCTCTGGGTGCAGCCGCGCAATGCTCCCACGCCGGGAGCGATGGCTATGGAGTGGATTGAGTTTTGCTGGCAGCCCGACATTGCCGAGCGGATTACCACCCTGAGTCTATCAACCTCACCCCAGCTTCAGCCTGGGGACTCCGATGCGATCGCTTCGGTGGTGGATACCAGTCCTTTGCTTTGGCCAGGAGAGGCGGTGCTAGAGCGGAGTGAATGGCTCGCTCCGTTGCCCGAGGAGGCGATCGCGGCTTACCGAGATCTGTGGCTTAGGGTACGGCAAACGGGTTAGCGGGGGTGAAGCTGTCGAAGCCTGTGGCTGGATCTAGAAATAGACCGCAGGACGACAAGGAAGGCCTTGCTTCAGAGGGTTCAAGCTCCTCTGCATCCGGCAAGGGATCACAAAGATACGCCGCCAGCAGGCTGGTGCCGCTCACACTACGGCTAAAGATCCGAAGCTGATAGCCAAAGGACTGGGCGGCTTGCCCAAAGTAGAGCACAAAGGCGTAGCGATCCATATATCCCAAAGTAGGATTTTGCCATGCCGCTTGGTTAATCACCAAATCAACACGGCGGGGGGTGCCATCTTCGCCGGTGTAGGCAATCCAGTCGCTCAAGATTTTGCTGTTGTGCTGATTGCTGGCCCACCACAGGCTAGGATCTGTTAACTCATCTTGGAAAATGGTGGCGGAGGTCAAAATATAGGGCGAGTCTGGCGGGGTCTCTGCGTCCAGCAGGCTCAGCTCGGGGGCGTTGGGGATCCGTTGCCAAACCGCTAGCGCATCTAAACCATAGGCAGCGATCGCTCCGGTGACCATGCTGCCCAAGCTGAGCACGCTACTGAGAACTAGGGTACGGTAAGCCAACGTATGCCATTGGGTCATAGGTTCTGTGGGGGCGGATGGTTGAACATATCAACAGCCCCGGCGATCGCCCCCTAGGTTATCCAGAGCGATCGCCGGCGACCTCAGGGATAGAAGGCTAGAAGACGGTTGGGGCTAGAGGTTGTGACGCTGCGTCAACACCACGGGTTCCTAGACGATGAGCTCCTAGACGATGAGCTCCTAGACAATGGATGCCTAGGAATCCCCCTAGGCGGCGTCAATCAGATCCAGGGGCACAAAGCACTCCTGGGGCAAGAGGATGGGTTTTTGGGCAAACACAAGCTGTCCGCGGCAGGTTTCTCGATGGATAACCACCCCAATGGGGCGCTGTACCTGTTCCACATGTACTTCATAGTACGTGCGATAAATTTGTCGAGCGGCTTGAAGCACCGCTGGATCCAGTAGGCTCGAAAAGTCATTCTGCATGGCCGCACTGTTAGACAGATTAGGCGGCATCACCGCGTCCACTGTCCCCTCGGGTTGTCTATGTTGTGAGGTATACACCACCGATCTCATTCCCCCGTCGTGAGCTAGACTTTAACACACCCTTCTGATGGTCAGGAAGGGCAATCTCAACATTTAGCGTAAAGGTTTTGACACAAACGTCTATACCCGCCATCAGTGTATCAACCGAATCCAAAAGGCGGCCTTTTTTGCATAAAAAAAAGACGTACGGTTGTACGCCTTGTTAACTATGATACGTTCTCTAGGAAATCAGCCTCCGGACTATGTCCGACAAGGCTGATTGGGACAAGAGCTAGTGGTGGTGGTGCCCATGATCATGCCCGTGGTCGTGTCCATGATGGTGATCATGGCTATGACCGTGGTGAATATGCACCGTTTGAGCTTGGGCGATCGCCAAGGCTGGCTGGACGACCCGAGCCTGTTCAGACAGCAGGGCTTCGATGTGGGGATGGGCCCACTCCGCCGCCATTTCTAGGAAGGCTGGATGGTCATTGGCGCAGGACAGTTGAACGTAGGTGACATCTGGACGCTTGCGCCGCAATCCTTCGATGATATGTTCTACATCCAGCAGGGTCTCATGGTTTTCGGTAGCAAAACCGATGGGCATGAAGACAATTGACGTTGCCCCTAGATCCATCAGATTTTTGGCTGCCTGATCGGCAGTGGGCTGCGTCCATTTAATCAACGGGGTTTGGTGATTCAGCCAGCCTACGGAAATCAAGGGATAGCGGTGAATCAGTTGCTTGCGCACCAACTCATACAGCGCTTGGCTTTCATCAATGCCAGAGGTGAAGCCCTTGGCCTCGTGGGGGCAGCCGTGGTTCATCAACACGATGCCGGTTTGAGACGGCAGGTGGGCGGCAGCTAGGTGTTGAACGATATGCTCTTCCACCATCTGCGCCATCAGGTTGATATAGCCGGGCTCATCGTAGAAGGATGGGATATAGCGCTGACCGTTGACCCAATGCTCGGAGCCGGTAAATTGGGCTAGAGCGTCGTTCACCTGTTCCACGGCGATGCCGCTGGTGAAAATGGAATCCACCACCAGCAAGGGATAGATCAGCAGCTTGTCAAACCCTTCCGCTTGAATCTGAGCTAGCACTTGCTCGGGCAAGAACGGCGCGCAGAAGTTAAAGGCCTTGAAAACCTTCACGCGATCGCCCCACTGGTGTTGCAGATGGTGTTCAATGCCAGCCCGCTGCTTTTCGAAAATGGCATTGTGGGGAGAAATGAACTCACCGTGTTGATGGCTCCATTCGTGGAGATCAAATTTAGCTAACAACTGCGCTAGCGGCGGATAGACCCAAGTAGGAACGGGTGCAAATTTAGCCGTCAGCAGGTTGAGCGCTTGTTCGTTATAGTTGGCGAAGTCATCGTAGCTTTCAACTTCGCCGTAGCCCATGAGTAACACGGCAACGCGGTCGGATCCGGCGGCTGATGGGGTTTGTTGTTGTTGCTTTTCTGGGGTGGCAACCACAGTTTGCACCTCTTCATGAATGGTGTGGGTCAAAATTTAGGGATAGGGCGCGATCGCCACAGGGACACGACTCTAACCCTTGCCCTTTACGATAACATGCCCCCCTAGGGCATGACCTGAATAGCCTTGTTGCTTACTATGCGCACCTTCTAGGCAACCCATTGAGTTCTGCCTGGAGCAGGATGGTAGAGCGGTGGCATGACGGTACCTAGATCACTGGACTTATGGTAACGCTTAGTCCCACAAGCGGCGGCGGTTAGGGCCATTCAACCGCTGGTGAGCATCCCGCAGCAGGTGGGGAATATCAAGCTGTTCGGGACAACGGGGTAGGCAATCGCCGCAGTCGGTGCAGGCGATCGCTTTCCGTCCAGGAAACCAATGCCCCGCGTTTTCAAACATGCGGTAGCGATAGTGCCCATAGGCGGTCATATCGTAGGCGATCGCTAGGTTGCGCAACCGCAGCACTTCGGGAATGTGGATGGCTTCGGGGCAGGGTAGACAGGCGTAGCATTGACGGCAGCGATCGCTCCCCAGGGTTTGATCGGCCTGGTCGTCTAGACCTTTGAGAATGGCCTGTTCCTGAGGCGTGAGGGGGCCATCGTGGTCAGCGATCGCCAAGGGGAGCGCTAGTTCACCAGAATGGGCAGCTCCTAGGCTGAGGGTGGTAATGCGGCGATCGCTGAGCAGAAAGCGGTAGTTGAGATGCAGCGGCGAGAGGGGCGCGCAAAGCTGGCTGAGCCGTTCTGGGGGCGTAAACAACATGCCGCCTTTATCGGCGGGAGAAATGATGAACACACCCATGTCTTTCTGGTGAGCCAGGGCGATCGCGGGCTCATTGCGCTGGAAAAAGAGGTTGTAGTGCAGGTTGACAAAGGCGAATTGATCGGTGGCGATCGCCTGTTGAATCAAATCTAACGAGCCATGGGTCGAAAAGCCCACGTGGCGAATACGGCCATCGTCTACCGCCCGCCTCACCGCCGCCATACAGCCCTGCCTGTCCTGCACCCAAGCGAGATGGTCGGGGGTGTTAATGCCGTGAAGGGCAAAACCATCGAGGTAATCCACGCCTAGGGTCGCCAAGGTCATGTCGATGCTGCGGGCCAAACTGTCGGCATCCGGGGTGGGAGGCGCTTTGGAGGTGATGTATAGGTGCGATCGCTCTAGATGAGCCAGAGCTTGCCCCAAATAGGCCTCGCTTTGCCCATAGCCCCGCGCGGTTTCAATATGGTTGATCCCCAAAGCAACGGCTTGCTGCACCGTCTCCACGGCGATATCTGGGGAGGCAAGGCAGCGCATCATCCCGAGGGTAAAGGTGGAAAGCTGAAGCTCGGTGTGGCCAAAGCGGCGGTAGCGCATGGGGGTAGATCGGGGATGGGTGGACTTTCTCCCTCGGGAGACGTTTAACGAACGACTGCGCTCAGCCCGCGACGTTACTGAATCTGCGATTTGGCTTGTCAGCCCGCGACGTTACTGAGTCTGCAACGGTGCTTTCAAAGCCCCTCTACCGTCCTGGGAGAGGGGTTGGGGGTGAGGGTCTTCGAGATTTGTCAGTCAACTAGATCCCATGCATTGAGTTCCATGTATCCAGTCCCATGCACAGAGCGACTTGGTCAGGCTAGGCTTCGCTGCTGCTCGATCGCCCCCGTTGTTTGAAATCGTGGGGGCTCAGATTTTCGAGAAAATCGCGGAAAGCTTGACGTTCTGCTTCATCGGCATCGCGATCGACGGGAATCGAAGCGTCGGCGATCACTTCTTCCATCACCCAGATGGGGCTATTGGTGCGTAGGGCAATGGCGATCGCATCACTAGGACGAGCGTCAATTTCCTTTTTCACCTCCCCCTGCCGCACCGTGAGAATGGCGTAGAAGGTATTGTCTTGCAGGGAATGGATCACCACCCGTTCGAGGGTCAGGTTCCATTCATCGAGCATATTGACCATCAAGTCATGGGTGAGGGGACGGGGCGGAGTTTGGTTTTCCAGCGCATTGATAATCGCCCGCGCCTGATCTTGCCCAATGTAAATGGGTAACTGACGACGATCCGTTGTATCTCGTAGGAGAACAATAGGGCTGCGAGTCGCTGCATCCAAGGCAATTCCAGCAACCTTCATTTCCAGCATTGATATAGCCTCCAGACTCCGTTGGGCAACGTGTGAACAGACCTTCAAAATACAGATGCTTGGTAGGGTGTCAGGATCACCCAGAACAGCTATCTATGGACAAGCTCATGGGATGACCTGGGTGGTTGATAGGGTGTTGACCTACCAGTACGCTCCCATGATGTTCTATACGGCGTGTCCTCCCTGCGGTTGGTGGATGATGGAGGCGCTAGATACAAGTTGAGTCTTGGGTTTCAAGCGATCGCCCCGATCAATAGGCGGTTCAACTGGTGTCTAGCCCCAGATCATCTGACCCCATGTCCATCGTTGGCCCATGGAATCGCACTGGTCATAGCTTAGCCGACAGTTGCCGAGCGATCGCCTTATCGATCCGAGGTGAGGGTAGGTGTATCCATGCCACAGCACATCTTTCATCTATTTCACCTCATCGTTTCAAGTCGCTGGTGATCTGCGATCGAGAACAGGTTCTTAGATCAATGGCAATCTAGGGCAATCATGCCTGACGGTCTTAGTGTCTGCTATCCAGTATGCCCTGATCTTGCCGCGAATCTGAGGTCTGAATCTTGAAACTTTGACGAAACATAGGGCTCTTCTGGCGCACCAATGGCGCACCAATGGCGCACACATTGAGAGAGGGAGAGGGGATGAAAATCCACGGCTGGAATCCAGATGGCTAGACCTAGAGCGCGGTCAATAGATCGTGCAATGCCACCCGTAACTCATCGGTGGTGGTGGTGGCGGTGCCAAATTGGCGGACGACGATGCTTGCGGCTAGATTGCCCAGCAAAGCGCCTTCCCAGGGGGTTGCCCCTAGGGCTAGGGCTAGGGCCAGGGCTGCCGCTACGGTATCACCTGCCCCCGTTACATCAAATACATCGGTGCGGTTGAAGGCCGGGATGGTTTGCTCGGCACCCTTGGGGGCAAAGAGGCTCATGCCCTCTTCGCCTCGGGTGATCAGCATGTACTGAGCCTGGGTAACCTGCAGCAGATCTTGACCGGCTTGCTGGAGGCGTTCAGGGGTGGCGATCGCATACCCGGCTGCCTGTTCAGCTTCGGGCAAGTTGGGGGTAAAAATGGTGGCTCCTGGGTAGCGATGGAGATCAACCTGGGTATCTACAACGCTTAATCGATGCTCCAAGGCCGCCTGAATCACCGGCGCGGTGAGGGTGCCGTCGCCATAGTCGGAGCAGACCACCACGTCTACTTGGTCAAGCTGCTGGCGAATGTAGTCGGCGAGCTGGTGCTGAAGATCCACTGGGGGCAAGGCGTCGGATTTACGATCAACGCGGACAATTTGCTGGGTCACCGACTGCCGGGCATGGCCCGAAATGCGAGTTTTGGTTACCGTGGGGCGATCGCCATCCACTAAAATCCCCGTCGTATCGATCTGGGCGGCCTCAAAAATCTGCCGGAGTGCCTGCCCTTGCGCGTCCTTGCCCACCAGCCCCACTGCTTTCACCTGGCCGCCCAGGGCTGCTAGGTTATAGACGGCGTTGGCCCCGCCGCCCGGCACCTGACGCGTACTCTCATGGCGTAAAATCAGAACCGGTGCTTCCCGCGACAGCCGTTCGACCTGGCCGGTGACAAACTCATCCACGGTCAAATCGCCCACCACCAAGGCGCGTACCTGCTGAAAGCGATCGAGCAAGGAAAAGAGGCGATCGCTGGCAGAGATGAGCTGGGTCTTAAAGTCAGACGTGAAGGGCATGGACTCTTGAACTCCGTTGAGGGAAAGCAGGGGCTAGCGGGGAACACTGCCCTAGGGATAATCAAACCGTCACACAGCATACAACGGAATGATTGGGAAGCCGATACCGTTAAAGTAGATTCCTCGTATTAAGTTTTGTTGAGATATTGATAACTGACAGGGCTTTTATGCATCCAATTTCTTCGCAGCAAGCCGTTGAGCTATTCCAGATTCTAGTGGCTATTGGTGCCACTCCCGGAGAAGACTTTAGTGTTGATACGTCTACGGGGCAATGGAGTTTGAGCGATCGCGCCTATCAGTTGCTGAAGCAAGTTTATCCAGATGTTGATTGGGATGCGGATTTGAGCCCCATTTCCGTTGTAGACCACGACCAAGCGATCGCTGTCCTGCATGATCACTTGGGTATCGACTTCGTGCCCCGGTTGCTGGACTGTCTGCACCATCGTCTCAATGCTCTGCCCCTGCGCCAAGCAGCTTGGTATATGCGTCAGGTGCTTGGTGGGGTGGAACAACGCACCCACCTGTCGCTCTATGACTTGCTCCATGCTCGCTTAGACGCTGCTTCCCGTGCCCGGTTGGACTATGTGCTGTGGCATGAGAGCCATCCCGAGCCCTGTGGTCTGTGGATGCAGGATGTCATTCTGGCGGCGGGCGGCAGCGTTAGGGATGCGCAATGTCTGCCTGCGGAAGTGGTCTTGAGTGAACGGGGAATGCGGCTGCTCGCGGCGGTATGGATGGGTGATTATGATGTCTATGGCGCGTTAGCAAGCTAGGGGTTCGGTCGTTTAGAGCGATCGCTTGAGGTGATGCCTAGCCCTTGCTATAAGTGGGATCACAACACCGGAACAGCATCCAGCGGCATTCTCAACAGAATTGCGATCGCGACTATGCACAGCGCCCACAGCCCACTAGACTTGATCACTAACGGTATATCTCAAGGAACCTCGATACACGATGCGAATTTTGTTTGTGGCAGCCGAAGCTGCACCGATCGCGAAAGTCGGCGGCATGGGAGATGTAGTGGGCGCATTACCCAAGGTGCTGCGCAAGATGGGTCATGATGTACGTGTGTTCATGCCGTACTACGGGTTTGTGGCAGACAAGACAGAGGTTCCCAAAGAACCCATCTGGCAGGGTGAAGCCATGTTTCAGTCCTTTGAGGTGTATGAAGGACTGCTGCCAGGAACGGATGTGCCCCTCTACCTGTTTGGGCATCCGTCGTTTTGGCCACGCCGTATCTATGCTGGAGACGATGAAGATTGGCGGTTCACGCTCTTTTCCAATGGAGCCGCTGAGTTTGCTTGGAACTATTGGAAGCCGGATATTATTCACTGCCACGATTGGCATACGGGGATGATTCCCGTCTGGATGCATGAATCACCGGATATTCAAACGGTGTTCACGATCCATAACCTGGCCTATCAGGGCCCCTGGCGCTGGCGGCTGGAGCAAATGACTTGGTGTCCTTGGTATATGCAGGGGCACAACACGGTGGCGGCGGCGGTGCAGTTTGCCAATAAGGTGACCACCGTGTCGCCCACCTATGCCGATCAAATTAAAACTCCAGCCTATGGGGAAACCCTTGAGGGGCTGCTGTCGTTTATTGACAATAAGTTAGTCGGTATTCTCAACGGGATCGATACTGACTTATATGATCCGGCCCACGATCGCCGGATTACCCAGGAGTTTTCTGCTGAGACGCTAGATCAGCGCTCTGTGAATAAAATTTCTCTGCAGGAGGAAGTGGGCCTAGAGGTCAACTCCCAGGCCATGCTGCTGGGGATGGTGACACGATTAGTGGAACAAAAGGGTATCGATCTGCTGCTGCAGGTGCTCGATCGCTTTATGTCCTACACCGATGTGCAACTGGTGGTCTTGGGCACGGGCGATCGCTACTATGAAACCCAACTCTGGCAAATTGCCTCCCGCTATTCAGGACGGGTCGCGGCCTACATGCTCTACAACGATTCCCTAGCCCGGCGCATCTATGCGGGTACCGATGCCTTCCTAATGCCGTCGCGGTTTGAGCCCTGCGGCATCAGCCAGCTTCTGGCCCTGCGCTATGGGTCGGTGCCCATTGTGCGGCGTACGGGGGGCTTGGTAGACACGGTCATCCACCACGATCCCACCGCTGAGGAAGGGACTGGCTACTGCTTCGATCGCTATGAGCCGCTCGATCTCTATACCTGTTTGGTACGGGCTTGGGAGGGCTTCCGCTACAAGCGTGAATGGAAAACCCTGCAGCAGCGCGGCATGAGCCAAGACTTTAGCTGGTATAAGTCGGCTATTGAATACGACAGGGTCTACCACGAGGTGCTAGGACGTCCCTACAATCCTCAGCCGGTGGAGCCCGTTGCGGAGGAGGTCAAGGAGTCTGCCCCCTCGCCGACCAAAGTGGCCAGTAAAGCAGAGTAGCGATCGCTCTCAATGACCAACGCTCTCTAACATTAAGCCAGGCAGTCTAGGCTACCTGGCTTAATAGTTGATGAAGATATAAACCTGGGAAGCGATTTAGACCGGCAGTGCCGCTTCATTCTGGCTAGGAGCGATCGCCCCTGAGTAGACGATGCCGCGCTGGACATCTAGGGTGAGAATGGCCCCCTCACGGATGGAGCGGGTGGCATTTTTCACCCCGACAATCACCGGCACACCCAGCCGCAGACCAATCACCGCCGCATGGCAGGTGAGGCTATCGTCTTCGGTAACAATTCCAGCGGCTTGGCGGATCGCTTCCACAAAGTCGGCATCGGTGCTGGGGGCAACCAAAATATCGCCAGGATTAAAGCTACCGGCTTCCATGCCGGTATGCACCACGCGAGCCCGACCGCTCACAGCTCCCTGACCAATCCCCGTCCCCCGACCTAACACTGAGGTCACCACTTCTACCTTAATCAGGTCTGTGGAACCGGAGACCCCTTGCAGCGTCCCCGCCGTCATCACCACCAAATCCTGTTCCTTGAGTAAATTTTTCTCCTGGGCCACATTCAACGCCGCATTAAACGTCTGCCCCGTGGAGGATAGATCCAGCACCAGCAGCGGTTTCACACCCCAGACTAACTGCAGTTGACGGGCAACGCTCACCTGCGGCGTAATCGCTAAGATAGGCGTATAGGGACGAAACTTCGACACGTTGCGGGCCGTGGCACCGCTCTTGGTCAAGGTCATAATGGCGGCAGCGTTTAACTGCTTGGCAATATCGCCCACGGCCTGGCTGATGGCATTGGGAATCGACTGTCCTACTAATCCATCGACGTTATGGAACGATGGGTGATCTTGCTCAATGCGGGTGGCAATGCGGGCCATGGTCTGCACTGCCTGCACCGGATATCTGCCCACTGCCGTCTCGTTGGACAGCATCACTGCGTCGGTGCCATCCAAAATGGCGTTGGCTACGTCAGAAATCTCCGCCCGCGTGGCTCTGGGGCTGCTGACCATGCTGTCGAGCATTTGGGTGGCGGTGATCACCGGAATCCCTTGACGGTTGGCAACGGCAATCAAGCGTTTTTGTAAAATCGGGACATCTTCCGCGGGCACTTCCACCCCCAAATCGCCCCGAGCCACCATCACCCCATCACAGAGGGCCAGGATGGCTTCCATTTGCTCAATGGCTTCGTGTTTCTCGATCTTGGCAATCACCGGTACATGCTTACCAGCGCTGGAAATGAGTTCCTTAATTTCCAGAATATCTTGGGGATTGCGCACAAAGCTGAGGGCGACCCAATCGACCCCTTGATCGAGGCCAAACACCAGATCTTCTCGATCTTTATCGGTCATCGCCTTGATGGAAAGGTAGACCCCCGGAAAGTTGACGCCCTTGTTATTGGAGAGCACCCCCTCCACCACCACGCTGCAGTGCAGGGCGCGGTTGGCTTTATCTACTTCCTCCACGCGCATTTCCACCCGGCCATCATCTAAGAGGATGGTGGAGCCTTCCGGTACTTCATCGGCCAGGGGTTCGTAGGTCACCGAGCTGATCGTGCGATCGCCAGGGACTACACGACTGGTGAGGGTGAAGCGATCGCCCCGGTTGAGGGTAATCGGCCCGTCTTCGAAGCGCCCTAGGCGAATTTTCGGGCCCTGGAGATCTTGCAAGATGCCCACCGGTTGGTTCAGCTCAAACGACACCTGTCGGATCAGGCGAATGCTGCGCTTGTGATCCTCATGGGTGCCGTGGGAAAAATTTAGACGGAGGGTGGTTGCTCCCGCCTCGATCAAGTCCCGCAACACCTCTGGGCTACTGGTCGCAGGGCCAATAGTGGCAACGATTTTAGTTCGACGAGGAGAATGTTGCAGATACATAGAGATTTGATCCAAGAATGTAAACGAGAACAGTACACAACAAGTAGAACCAACCGCGTTTAAGCTGCTGCTAGCGTCTCTAGCCTAAGGCAAGATAGCAAGGTCAGAGTGTATCGTGATATGCCCAGCGATCGCCTTCAGGAAAACTAGCTCGGTCTAGGTTGCCTCGTCAGGGGGAGCGATTGCCGACATACCCAGGGCCCTACGAGTGGGTCGGGAGTCATCATAGCGGAAATTTGGACTCTTCAGAAGAGGTCTCAGCCGCATCGGGTCGGGCATCTTAGTCGAGCCTTCGGGGATGAGCATACGGAGCATAGCGGGGCGATCGCGCATCACCGCGCCTCGTTCACGGAGGTTCTACAGCAGATCTCCTTAGGGAAGGGCAACCCACTTGTAAAATTTTGATACATAATTGTTAAATCTTAGAGAAGCCACTCTTTTTCAAAACGTAGCCTTTAGGGGAATCCTCAGTATGGCGCGGAGGTTGAGGTCTTCAGTCCAAGACTTTGAGACAAGCACGCTGGGCATAAGGTGTTGAGGGATACATAATGCCGCGATCGCCCCTAGATGACGTCAGGAAATCAGCGCCCTAGCAGACCCATGTGGAATGATTAATCCGTGATCTAACGGAAACTTTATAAAAATGTCCTGGTAGACTATTCCTATTCTGAATAAAGCACTAGTAGGATTACGGAGAAAGCCACAGCTCAAGCTGATCGGGTTCCCCGTAGCCGCCATTCAGTTTCCTGCTGGTTGAACCTTTGCTTAATCAGCACTGTCTTTACTCTAGTCCCTGAATCGAGGTTTGCTTTTATCTTAAGTTTGTATAAAGTTTCCACAATCCGACGAGCTGTTTTCAGGATATATCCGGATGGCAGACTGGGATGGATCTTTCTAAGATAAAAGGAACTTCAGTGAAACTACTGTAGTCACCCATTACATCACTTCTCATATACAAGTCATCTGTTAGATTGCGACGACTGTTTTTACCTTAAGACTGCCTTTTGCGGAACGACGCTTCATAGCGTGTTGATCTACATCAAGGGTTCTTGTTTTTGGTAGAAAGTTAAGCGGGCTTTATAGGAGAATAGAGTTTAGGGAATCAGTAGTCGCATTTAGGGCATAGTAGTCAAGCTATATGGCATGGGTAGGGTTGATTGGTTCTCTGAAGAGTTCTAAATAGGTGCGATGAACACTTTCCTAAAATGCATGGGTGTATTGCTGGTTGTAGCTGGGTTACAAGGAGTGGCCTTGGTCAGTGTTCAGGCGCGTTCCTTGGCTGACACAATGCCGGCAGAGGCTGCCGCCCTAACTGAGCTACACCAAAGCGATGGCTATATTCCTCCCGACAATGGTGCGCCCGATCGCACCCAGGGGTCAGGAACTCGCTAGCCATGGCTGACGTACAGTTCGGGCGTATATTTCCGGTTGACATCGCGGGGTTCGCGATCGCTGTCGTAGGATGTTCTAAGACGAGGCGATCGCCTGTCCGGCAATCCATGCGGTCGTCCAAGCGCTTTGGAAGTTAAATCCGCCGGTAACGCCATCTATATCTAAGACTTCGCCTGCCAGGAACAACCCTTCACTCTGGCGGCTTTCCATAGTTTTAAACGTCACCTCTCGCAGGCGCACACCGCCGCAGGTGACAAACTCATCTTTAAAGACGCCCTTACCCGCGATCGCATAGTGCCCTTGGGTGAGTTCCTGAGCAAGGCGCAGCGCTTCTGCTTTGGATAAATCTGCCCATCGGCGTTCGGCAGCAATCTGCGATCGCTCCACCAGGTAGTGCCATAGCCGCCGGGGTACTGCCACCGGGCAATGGTTGGCGATCGCCCGTTTGGGATAGTCTGATTTCACCGCCAGCAGCAGCGATCGCATGTGCTCTAGGTTAGAGCTGGGTAACCAGTTGACCCGAAGCTGGGCTTGGTAGTGGGCATCATGGAGCGATCGCGCCCCCCAGGCAGAAAGCTTCAGAATTGCCGGGCCGCTCATGCCCCAGTGGGTGATCAGCAGCGGCCCGGATTGACGCAGGGGTTTGGCAGACGGGAACTGGAGATCTAAATCAGCGGTTTCAACCGCCATGCCTGCAAGACTGCGCAGGGCAGCATCCCGAATGGTGAAGGTAAACAATGAGGGTACCGGCGGCTCGATGGTATGGCCCAGACTGGCGGCGAGGCGATGCCCTTGGGGACTGCTGCCCGTGGCCAGGAGGAGGCGATCGCAGTCGGCAACGGCACCGGATTTTAGGGTCAACCGAAACCCTGGCGACAGGCTGGTGACAGAGACCACCGGCGTGGCCAACTGTACCCGAACGCCTAACCGCCGCGCTGTTTGCATCAAGCAGTCTACAATCGTCTCCGAGGAATCGGTGGTGGGAAACATGCGTCCATCCGCCTCCCGCTTCAGCGTCACCCCATGCCGCCGAAACCAGGCCACCGTATCCTGGGGCTGAAAGCGACTGAAGGCACCCCGCAGGGCCTTGCCGCCTCGGGGATAATGCTGCACCAACAAAGCCGGATCAAAACAGGCATGGGTGACATTACAACGTCCACCGCCGGAGATGCGCACCTTGCTGAGCGGCTGTTGTCCTGCCTCCAAAATGGTGACCTGTGCCTGAGGATTGGCCTGGGCTGCAGCGATCGCCCCAAAAAAACCTGCCGCTCCACCACCCACCACGATCACTCGCATACGTCTCTGATCTCCCACCAATCGCCGATCTGCAGGGCATGGCCCCCTGCTTTGACTCTACCGCTAAATTTTGTACAAGCTGCAAGACCTACCCGCAATTCAGGGCATACTGATACGGTGCATGACCGATACAGCACCCTCAACCTAGCAATTGCTTGTTGAGACGAAATCTAGCTTGTAGTATTTTTGCAGAGCGCGCTCATCGCGGCATCGTTTAGCCGGCCTGTACTGATCCGTCCAAGGAAGATCCGAGTATGACTTTAGAAAAGCTCCAGCCTGCTCAGGCAAAAGATGTGCATGTGTATGTACCCTACTATCAGGGCAATAAGCGCAATGCTCTGCCGTTGGCCATCAGCTTGTATCGTCAGGGTAGCCTGGAAGGTACGCGCATCATTGAAGGGGGCGAGAGCATTCCCTTCGTGGCGAGCTGGAGTGTATCGTCGCTACCTGCTGACTTAACCCGCTTTCGGATGCAGTTTGATGGTAATGCGGAACTCAGCTATGAAATCACCATGGCCAATTTTGAGTTTGTCAGCTATCTGATCGAGCTGCTATTTAGCTTCAAGCGATCGCGCTTGGTCGATTTTTCCCAGGCTTTCTACCGCAAGCTCCTGCGCTTGGATGACTAGACCCAGGTTGCTGTAAACTTCACGCCTGCACAGGACTCACCTTGGCGCGGTGCAGTAAGCGATCGCCCTGACGATAGCCGGTGTAGCGCACCAAGACGCGATCGCCTGCCTGGGCATGGCCTGCCAAAAGCTGGTGCTGCTGCGGATCATAGGCCACCTCATCTCCCACGGGGGCGATCGCTTCCAAACCCCAGTGATCGAGTAAATGTTCCACCGGACGCAGGAGCGGCACCAGGCGGCTAGCGGGCACCTGGGGATTTTTCTGGGCCGCATAGACCGCCGTGGGCCATTGGATCAGCCAGGATTCAATCTGGTGCAGCACCTCCTGCTGGAAGGCTTGGCGTAGCTCCTCCGTTTGCTGCTGGGTAGGCTGGTCATCCGGCTGCCTGGTTGACTCGGCCGAGGAAGCGATCGGCAGATCGGAAAAATCCTGGAGCAGTTGGGGAATGGATCGATGCAGCGCTTGGGCCAGCTGGTGCAGCACCTCGCCTCGTAGCGCCGCTGCTTGCCCGCGCCGCAGGCGATTCACCGCTGTTTTGGAAACAATCGCCGTTTGGCTAAGGGCCCGGAAGCTGGGGATATCTGCCGCCATCATCAGCGATCGCAAGCGTGGAGTATAGTCTGGCGGTGTGGGAGAGGCGGCAGGTGGCATGGCTGATCTAGAAAAGGCTTTCCTATTATCTCGAACTTATCCCCAAGGTTGCCGGAGTGATCTAGGCGATATTGAGTACTCTGAGGCAGACGTAACCCGCCTATTGACTAAGGCGGAACCCCTTGCTTGTCCTGGACTTCCTTTTCGTTCTTTTGTCTTCGTTCTTCTGTCTTGCGATACTAGGCAAGGTGCATCTTGAGAACTGACGTGGGGGCACGGCGCACCCGACAGCGGATGGTGGTCAGACCTAGGCGTTGACAGGCTTCATAGCGATGGCAGCCAGAAAATCCGTAATACTTGCCTTCCACCTCCAGCACATCAATGGGTTCCTGGAGACCGATGCTTTGGATCGACTCCATCAGCGCCTGAACTTTCTCGGGATCGTTCTGACGGTATAGGGGACGATAAATCTGATCAAGGGGTAGATCGACAATGCGCATAGCGACTGGATGATATCGTTTCTTAAATCATACTCATAACGACTACGCATTGAAAAGGGTGAACCCGTCTTTAGGTAGAGCGATCGCTCGTCAATTCGATGGCATAATCAAGGCACAGGTTGGTGTCGTTGTCCTAGGCGGGTGGCGATCGCTCCCTGTGGAACTATTGTTGAGGACGCTATGCAACGATTAACGATCATCAAGAACCTGATCGGATGTTTGCTGCTAGCGTTAGCCTTGGGCGGTCAGCCAGCGTTGTCCGAGGAGATCAGCCCTGCGCCGGTGGCGGATCCTGCTCCAGAGGCGATCGCTCCGGAGCCAGCCGAATCGTCAGATCCCCTTCAGAAATACCTAACCGTCTTACCCCATGCGGTGCAGACCTTAGACTTGCAGCCGGGGGTGGTGAAAATGGTGGTGACCTCAGAGGCAGGGCATACCACCCTGCGCTGTGGCGATCGCATCCAAACTTATACCTGTGCGCCGGGGCGGGCGATCGCCATTGAGCGCGATCCATCAGAGGCGATGATGGAGTTTCGGGCGCAGAATGATAGTGATCAACCGGTACGGCTGAAGCTGCGCATCGAGCAACTGCTATCCTCCCCCGCTGTCTAACTCATGGCCCATCCTGCTATGGAACCCTGGACGACTCGACTGGCTGCCTTCCAAGAAACACTCATCTCCCAATGGGACATGGTTCGGCGGATTGGGCAGGGCATCGCTGTGGCGTTGCTGTTTGACTTCGTGGTTTTCCTTGGCACTCGCCTAGATGCGCTGCCCAGCGATATTGTATTGAACGCTAGGCTCTTGATTGGTCTGGCGGGTTTGACAGCCACCTGGCTCCTGCTCAACCTTTTGCCGGTTTCGGCTTGGTTGGCGACGTGGAGCACCAGACTCAATCCAGCGGCCCTGGCGACGGCCTATCGCATGTTTTTGCAGCCCCACCTAGGTTGGCTGAAGGTGGTGATCATCCTACTGCTTGCCGATCTAAGTTTGCTGATTGCCCCCGCAGCAGGACGGCTGAAGGCTCTGGAGTTCACCGTGGCTTTGGGGTTGGCGATCGCCATTGGCTTTTTAGGAACCGGTATCTTTCGCAGCTATTTCAGCAACTACTTGCTCAACGCTACGGTGAAAACGGGCACAAAAACCAGTAGTGAACTGCTGATCCTAATTCGCCTGTTGACCAATATCGGTATTATTGTGGTCACGGCGATTATCTTTGCCCAAACCCACGACATCAACCTGTTTGGGCTGGTGGCCAGCTTGGGGATTGGTGGTCTAGCTGTGGCCTTTGCAGCCCAGAAGGTGTTAGAGCAATTGCTGGGTGGCGTGGTGATCTATCTCGATCGCCCCTTTGTGGTAGACGATTATATTGGTCTGGCAGACGGCACCTTTGGGCGCGTCGAGTCCATTGGCATTCGCTCCACCAAAATTCGCACCTCTGGGAAAGGCACCGTGACCGTGGTGCCCAACAATGCTCTAACCCAGGCCAATATTGAGAACTTCACCGATGCTAAAAAGGTGATTTCGTTATTCAATCTCACCTTCTATCGCACCATTCCCAGCGAAGAGCGGGCGCTGATTCGCCAAGTGATTTTAGACAGCACCCAGGATATTTTTGGCATCGATTCTCGCAGCACCAGCGTCAGTTTCCGCAACCTAACCCTGGCCAATCAGCAGGAAGTGACTGAAGCCCAAATTAGCTTCTTCATCCTAGGCACCAGCGCCGTCTCGTTGGATCTCCGCCGTCAACTGCTGGACATTGCCAACCAAAAAATCACCCAGCAACTCAAGCAATTTGGCATCGCCTTCCACTGCGAAGCGCCGACCATCTACGTCGATTCCCCCATGACCATCTAACGTTCCCTACTGTTTTCTCTAGCCCGCTCATGCTGACTCGAATTGCTACGTTCCTCGATACGGCTGGCGTGAATGCGATCGCCCTTCGAGATGTTCTGATTACCTTTGGTTTGCGCGTGGGCACAGTGATCGTCCTCGTCGTTCTTTTTGTGATCATTGGGCGCTACACGAGTCGCTTGGTGAAACTGATCATTCGCCGATTTTTGCCGCGGCCGATTGCGCTGCGGGTGCAAACGCTGATTGATCCGATTACGCCATCTTTTAGCCTGGTGGGCACGCTCATTCTGGTTACGCTGACGCGATCGCTGACCATTTTGCAGCCCTACCCGCCGCTCTACATCACCCTAGAGATGCTCACGGAACTAGGATTGGTGGCTGGATTAGCCTGGCTCACCTCGCGGCTGCTGCGTCAATTTGTGGAAATGTATGGGGTAGACATCATCGATCGCTTGGGGCAGGGCGTCAATGAACTCTTGTTGGTTTGCGAAACGGCGATCAACATTGTGATTTGGACGTTTGCGGTGGTTTTCTACGCCCAAAATCAAAACGTGAATGTGGTGGGGTTGCTCACCGGGGTGGGAATTGGTGGGTTGGCGATCGCCTTTGCTGCCCAAAAGACCCTGGAACAATTACTAGGTACAGTTGTACTTTATCTCGATAGCCCGTTTAAGCCCGGTGAATATATTCGCTACAGTACGATCACCGGGGAAGTCTACGGGCGCATAGAATCCATTGGTTTGCGATCGACCAAAATTCGCACAGCAGCCAAAAATACGCTGCTGATTGTCCCGAACTCGATCATGGCCAATCTTGACATTGAAAATATTACCCGAGGCAAGAAAATCATGGTGTTGCTGTACCTCGATTTTCCTAGAGTCTTGGGCGATCGCGAAAAAGCCTTGGTTCAGCAAGTGGTGGTGCGCTGTACCAATACAATTTATGGCATTGATCCAGGTAGTACAAACATCGCACTTCTAGACGAGCCTGAAGCAGGCATCAGTCGGGCTAGAGTCACCTTTTTTATTCTGGGCTCAACAGAAAATTCAATCCAGATCCGCAAGCGTCTGCTGGAACTGGCTAATGAGCGGATCTCAGATGAACTCAAGGACTACGGTATTGAATTCGAGATGCTGAATGAACCCACTATTTATGTCGAGTCTCCCATCACGCTCTAGGTTGCGTGGTGCATATGATGTTGAGTCGCTACCCTGTAGCTCTTACTTACGGACGTTCCTGAATTGCAATAGGATTTGCGCGCACAAGCTTTGAGCGAGAAGCTCGTCATGCATTCACAACCAGGATAATGTGAGAAAACGTCCCACATTACGATGCCATATCTTCACTCAGCAACGCCCACGTAAGATTAGCTGATGGCTACGTGATAGACATATCCTGTAGCTCTTGAAGTCGGATGATTCCGCCAGTTTTGCATGGGGTTTCAGCGCTTCTAGCTAGAGGTTTCTACCCTGACTCAGTAACATTGCTCAGAGGAGGTTTCCGACTCGTGGGGATTCATCGATTGAGATAGGCTGAATTCCTCGCGTAGCTGCTGCCCAAACTTCTCGCCAGAGTTGGTGACCATCTCCAGACCGCGCCGGATACCCCACTCGACGACAATCTTTAGGCAAGCCAAACGCTCAGCAGCGCTCATGGGATGGCGGAGTACGTCTAGAACATATTCCCGCAGCTTAATCAGACCGACCATCCTAGCCGATCGCTTGGCTTTGGGATTGTAGAAACTTTGTCGGGATGTTTGGTCGGCAATGCGGCAGAAGCTATCGGCATGGTCGCGACGGGAGAACAGATAGTCTTCAACGTAGCCCACATCGCTCTGCATCAGCATTTCAGACAAAAAGCTGCGATCGTCGCCTGGGAAACCTCTGAAGAGTTTGGTTTTTTTAACCAGGTGCGATCGCATCACGCCATGAACTTCCGGTAGATAGCCAGCCCACAACATGCGCCATAGCCGTTGACTAGGACTAGAGCTGGTTAGCCGCACTTCATAGTCAAGATTGCCTAGGAGATGACCCTCTTCGTCGATTTGATAGGAGCGGCAATGGGCAACCCCAACCGATGGATTGTCCTCCAGAAGCTCAATGCATTGACGTAGATAATCGGGTGCTAAGAGGTCATCATGAGACGCCCACTTAAAATAGGGAGCATCCCCAGGCTGAAAGACAAGATTGTGATTGCCAGACGCCCCTACATTCTCAGGATGACGTTGGTAGACAATGCGACGGTCTTGAGCAGCATATCTGCGACAGATTTCTTCTGTTGAATCGGTTGACGCATTATCTCCAATCACTAACGTAAAGTCCGTTAGGGTTTGAGCCAAGATTGATTCGATGGTTTCTGCAAGATACTTTTCGCCGTTGTATACAAGTAAACCAACTACAACCTGAGGATGAGTAGCTGCCATGGTATGAATGCCTTTGGGGTAAACATCTAAATGCAGGTGAGTTAACCTCTGATCTGAACCTAGATATCCTCTGTCTATCACGGTTGATGCAAAGGACAGTGGGTAGAACAGGATTTGTTAACCCATTCGTCTCTCCACTATTGGAGCAGAATCAAAATCTATACTTGTGCGAAATTATGCGGATACTTGACCTAGATGACTCAACATCAAACAGCCTAACTACGTTGTCTCAAGCATCGAATCAGAATAGGATTCACTAGCTTTCAGTCTATTGTTATCCCTTTTTTTGAATCAATACTTGAATGATAAGAAGCTTAAGCGCAAGCACTTAAAACCGACCTACCATCTCTGAAACCCAGAAAGATAAGCTGCAGGTCATACTTTTTCACGACGCTAATAGACAGAGACGTCTACCGATCGCTTGGTTTAAGGTACAACAACCACGCTTAACATGATCCAACATAGCTCTGCGGCATGACTATACCGTTGGGGCTATCCTGACTTGATCATGTAGAGGTGAACGTTACGTAGACGCTAGTAAAGAGCTATGCCTGATAGCCAATACCACATGTAGAGCGACCCTAATTCCCGATATCTTTACGGTAAAGGATTGCCTTCTCCGTACAATCTCATAAAAAACAGCTAGATTTCAACCCTGCCCTAAAGCTTTTATAGCTCCTTTACCGCAAGTTTACCATCCCTTTATAGATGTCTGCTTTGGTCATTTCTGATTGTAAACATCGGCGTTGCTCCATCAAGGTGAGTTTGATAACGCTATGCGTAGAGTTTTCTATGCATGGGAAGCCTTAGAGATGCTTAGGCTGGGGGCGATCGCAGAAGTTTAAACCGTTTAGTAGCAGTCTCATATTAGTTCATCTATGTCAAGAAAGTAATGAAACAGGATGCTTTGACTACGGCTTCTATCAGCAAGCGGGATGTCGATGTGTCTAAAGAGTCGTAAGTATAATAATTTCTATGTAGATCTACGTGCTTTTTCCCCGGAGATGTAGGAAGGGGAAGCGTGAGTTAATCCTATCTTCATAAACGCTGCACGCTGAGCTTGTGTGATTCGTTGCATGGAGCTTAGTGCCGCAAGACAGAAGAACGAAGACAGAAGAACGAAAAGGAAGTCCAGGACAAGCCAGGTTTCCTGCCTCAGCAAATGGGCGGGTGACTTACGCCTCAGAGTACTAGGCAAGAGTTGAACGATCTGCATCCTAGGGTGCTGTCTGCCAAAATATGAGAAGCTAGGCCGTTGTCTTAGTCACATGTTCAGGCAGACGGATATCCCATGGACTTGATTTTGTGCCATACCACCGCAGATTTTGACACCTTGGGGGCCGCTGTGGGGCTAACTCACTTGCTGCCCGGCGCTCGGATTGTGTTGACTGGGGGATGTCATCCTGGCGTGCGGGATTTCTTGGCCTTGCATCGAGATGAATATGCGTTGATCGAACGGCGGTCAGTCACGATCGCGACGGTGCGATCGCTCAGTATTGTAGACACTCAGTGGCGCGATCGCCTTGGCAAGGCAGCGGAATGGCTGGATTACCCTGGCTTGGAGATTACGGTCTATGACCACCATGGCTGTGATGAGGGCCCCATGGGCGATATTGTGGCAACCCATACTCAAATTGAGGCGGTGGGCGCAACGACTACGTTGATTGTGGAAGCGCTACGGCAGCAGCAGGTGACGGTGTCTGGTACGGAAGCTACCGTGATGGCTTTAGGCATCCATGTGGATACGGGCTCGTTGACCTTTGACCATGCCACCCCACGGGATGGAGCAGCGCTCACTTGGTTGATGGAACAGGGGGCTAGCCAACGGGCGATCGCTGACTATGTGGAGCCAGGCCTATCCTCGGAGTTGCAAGACTTGTTGCCCCTAGCCCTCGATCAGCTCACGGTGGAGGAGGTGGAGGGCTATGCCCTGGCCTGGGTGCTGCTGGAGGTGGAGGGCTATGTTCAAGGGCTTTCTAGTTTGGCGTCGCGGTTGCTGAGTTTAATCGATGTGGATGTTTTGCTGCTGGCGACTCGCCAGCAAAGCGGTGAGGAAGAACGACTGACGGTCATTGGTCGCTCGCACAGCGGCAGCGATCGCCTGCATTTGGGAGAGCTGTTTCGTCCTTGGGGTGGGGGTGGCCATGCCCGCGCGGCGTCCCTGAGCTGGCGGGGGCAGGAGAGCGATCGCCTTTTGGCCGACTTGGTGGAGCAACTACGGCAGGCGGTGCCCCATTCCCCCACGGCGCGGGAGTTGATGTCGTCGCCTGTGCGCACCATTCGCCCAAGTACCACCATTGGTGAAGCCCAGCGGATTTTACTGCGCTATGGCCATTCGGGACTGTCGGTGGTGGATGAAGAGAGTTGTTTAATTGGCATGATTTCCCGGCGGGACTTGGATATTGCCCTGCACCATGATTTTAGCCATGCGCCTGTGAAAGGTTTTATGACCACGCAGTTGAAGACGATTACCCCCACGACGACGCTGTCGGATATTGAAGCGTTAATGGTGACCTATGATATTGGGCGGTTGCCGGTGTTGGATGGGAAGAACTTGGTGGGGATTGTGACGCGGACGGATGTGTTGCGCCAACTGCATCAAGAAAAAGCCCTGAATGCTAGGCCCGATCTCGATATCTTGTCTGGACAGGAGAGTATTGTAGCCCAAGATAAGGATATTGTCGGGGGACGGCTGGTGTCCTGTCCTCTTCCTGCCACGGTGCAGCGCTGGCTGCAGCAGCGTCTTGCTCCAGAATTGTGGCAGTTGCTGGGGGCGATCGCTCAAGATGCGGAGGCGCGGGGCTGGCAGATTTATCTTGTGGGCGGCGCGGTGCGGGATTTGTTGCTTAATGAAGGAGCATCGGCGCTGCGCTTGGAGGATATTGATCTGGTGGTGGATGGGGTGCAAACGTCGGCGGATGGGGCGGCGGGAGTAGAATTGGCGCGATCGCTGCAGGCAGACTATCCTCAAGCGCGCCTGCAGGTACATGGCCGCTTTCAAACCGCAGCGCTGCTCTGGCATCAGGATCCGGTTTTGGGATCGCTGTGGTTGGATATTGCTACGGCACGCACGGAGTTTTATCCTTACCCGGCAGCAAACCCCGAGGTGGAGGCGAGCTCTATCCGCCAGGACTTGTATCGCCGAGATTTCACCATCAACGCCATGGCAATTCGGTTGACATTACCGCGCCCTGGGGAACTGTTGGATTTCTTTGGTGGGTTACTTGACTTGCGATCGCGCCAGATCCGGGTGCTGCATCCCAATAGTTTTATTGAAGATCCAACGCGGATTTTTCGAGCCGTGCGCTTTGCCGTGCGCCTAGACTTCACCCTCGATTCCCAAACCGAGGGCTATATCCGCCATGCGATCGCTAGCGGTATCTACCATCGTATTCAGATCGAAGTCGATAAAACTCCGGCGCTACAAACCCGGCTCAAGCAGGAACTTCGGTATATTCTCCAGGCTCCCTACTGGCGACCTGCCCTGCGACTGCTGGCGGATCTGGGTGCCCTATGCTGCATCCATCCCAAGCTAGAGTTAAGCGATCGCCTTTGGAAACAACTGCAGTTACTCGATCGATGGCTCAAGCGATTTGATCACCAAACTCAAGTATCCCATTGGCAGGTGTTGCTGGAAGTTTTGATAGCTTCCTTACCTGAGGGCGATCGCGGCCGCATTGCCAGCAATCTGCAACTGCCTGCCGATAGTATTGAACGCCTAACTCAACTCCATCTCAACCGACGGCATATTCTGGTGCAGCTACCCCGGTGCCAGCGTCCTAGCCACCTAGTACAGTTGCTCCAGCCCTACAGTCTGCCCACTTTGGTTTTACTAAGTGCCACAGGCGATCGCACTCTGCGTCATTCTATCTGGATATATCTCACTCAGCTTTCTCAGGTGCGATCGCCCCTAGATGGAAACGATTTGCAGGCCATGGGCTATAAACCCGGTCGGCACTTTAAGGTCATGCTCGATCACCTACTGGTTGCTATGTTGGATGGGGAGATTAGCGATCGCCCTAGTGCAGAACAGTTGCTGCGTCAGCACTTTCCCTTAGAGACAGATGGGATAAAAAGATCAGGGAACTCCTAGCGACGTTGCTGAATGAAGCTGTGACATCGGCATGGGAGCAAGATGCTCACCCTACCTTGATGTTGAACGAATTGTGAGCGTGACCGAGACGCTCACGGTTTGCTAGCGCAACTTATCTTGTGATTAAGCAATGCCTCCTAGCGATCGCCTGTGATCATCATCAATGGCGAGGTTGACGCCCACCAACTTAGGCGGATACCGATAAATCTACCTCGTGGATAACGGGAACGTCAGCCAGAAAGGCTCGATCTTCAGTAATGTGAGGTATTTTGAGCTGGGAATCAAACATCCCTCGACTGACCTGACGTTGGCGGATATAGCTAAAGCTTTTGGACGGTAAAATCCTCAGCAAGGGAGGAGGAACCTGGGATTGGCGAGCGATTCGGTAAGGCATGTTTACCTGACCAAGCCAATATTCAAACTGCTGGAGAAAGGCACATGGATTGGATAAGGTATGTCCGTCTGCTAGCTCAATATTCACTAAATATCGAGCCGGAAACTCATGGTCTGACAGGGTAATACAAAAGTCTTCAAGCTTGATATTAAATTCAGCTTGAAGTTGATACATGACTTGTACCACGTGAAATTCAGTGGTTTTCTCAGTCGTTGATGAAAGCAGTCCCCCGTAGCGATGCCGAAAAACAATCAGCGGTACCTGATTATAGAACCCCAGCACTTCTACCACATCACCAATATCGTAGCGATAGAAACCGCTGTAGCTCGTGACTAAAATTCGATAGCGATCGCCCACGATTAGCTCATGGGGCAACAAGGTTTTGGGCTGCTGCTGTCCCCACTGATCAACAGGCACAAATTCGAAAAATCCACTTTCGATAGCTAAGATACCTGCATCGGAGTTTAGTTCATGACATACGCTAAAAGTAGCCTCGGCTGTACCGTAGACTCCTCCAAATACAGGCGTGTCGCCGAAGTAGTCGGGAAAGCGCTGCAGATAAAAATCAGACGTGCCACCTCGCGCAGTTGTTATATAGCTGAGCAATGGCCAGGCAGTGCGGGGCGTTAGCCGTCCCTCGACGCGCAGAATAGCCGTCAGTTCATCTGCCCGATGACGGCGATGCGCTTCAGAACCATGGCGTTGCGATCGCCACCAACGCAGAAGGCGATCGTGACTGAGAGGATCTAAAGGCAGCCATTCTGGTAAGGTGCCTTGACGTAGATCGTGAATTAAGGGCTCTGCATAGTCTTCCAAATACTGACAGGTACGTAAAATCAGCATGGGAAAGTTGGCTACCCAGCCTCGCAATTGAGGGTTGCTCAAAGCAAAAAGTAAGCAAACATAATGTCGCGCTAAGGTATCATCAATTTCTAGAGATCGAAAAGGAACACAGAAGATTTGATCCACCAACCATTTACCCTGGCGAATGCTGCCTACACTCACAGGGCCAAAAGGAATGCCAGACGCAGTTTGATTCTGTTGGGTAGCATTATTGGTCAGCAATGCTTTCCCGAAAGAACGTTGATGTTGCTTAAGTCCAGCGATCGCAAACCCAATGCTGGCTAAGTCAGCACGTCGTAAGGTTCGTTGAAAATGACGGGTGACGGGCACAAGCTTCTTAGCTCCAGTAGAACCGCTGGTGAGGTTAATATAGGTCACCGGATCTGGATTCAGAAGCTGAGATGCCCCATTAGCAATACGATTGGTATAGTGGTGGTAAAATTCGTAGGAGCAGATAGGCACCTGCCGCCGAAAGTCATCTAGGGTACGAATAGCAGCAAGATTGAATGTTTGACCTAGTTCGGTTGATTGATGGGCTCTGAGTAAGTCAAACAAAAACAACTCTTGAGATGCTTGGGCATTTAGAGTTTTTTGGATGAGGCGCTGTTTTGCATGGGATGCATAAACAGATAGTAAAGACAATGCTGGGTTATCTAGCATGATCATGCAAAAAGGCGATAGGTTTAGGTAAGATGTTTGATGTGAACACGATGGCTAAATCTGGATCTTAGTCGGAGTATTGGATGAAGGGCTCCACCTGATGAATATCTATGCCGAATTGCTGGCTCAAGTGAGCTTTAATGTGAGCAATATCTGTTTCTGGAAACGCAAACTCCATGGCGCTAAGGGAACTGCCGATGCTGTAGATCTTTACCTCGCTTTGATGATCCCTAAGATCAATCTTGATATGGATAGAGGTAATTGAAGGAGAAAGCGTGATGCGAGTTTTTGGATAAGCGTAGCTTGCTGACTGAGCTTGCAAAGGAAGCGGATGGTTAAGAGCCAGGCTGGTCATCCAATGGGTGCCTAGCCCAATGAGAAGGCTGCTTAGTGGAATGAGTAGCCAAATTTGGATCTGTAAGCGGTGCCTGGGTGCTCCTATTGCCATGGGACTGCATGGATTGGAATCTCTTTGGGTTCATTCAATGGCTGGATGGCGGTTATGAGATAAGTCTATACGCTAGGTCAAAATATTTTTTGTGGATATGTTGCTGGACGAGGTATTCTCAAGAATAACCAACGTTTGAAAAGGTCTGTTTCCTAAATCACCATCTGGATCAATGCGAACTTGAGTATGAGCACCGAACTGCCGAAGCTCAAGATAGTCATCTAGAGGATTTCGGCTGCGATAGTTAGGTTGATTAAACATTGCACGCATGTCTATAGCATCTTCTCTTGGGGAGAAGTCCGTGATGCGATCGCGCCCATCGCTCACTCGCTCAAAGACAAATAAATCACGATCTCTTCCACCCGTCAGAACATCGTTGCCGCCTTTGCCAATCAGCACATCATCATCGTCGGTGCCAACTAGCCTATTTCTAGTGTTGCTCCCTATCATCAGATCATCATCATCCAATCGATCACGATCAAACCAGTCATCATCGCCAAAACTAGGAGTGCTTAAGACGCGATCGCCCTCGCTGGTGCGGATACGAACAGCATCAAATTCCATGTCATCACCATCGCGTCTACCGGTGACAATGAGGCGATCGCCCCTAGTGATTTGTAATCGGCGATCATCATCCAAGTTGGCATCTACCCGAATAAAGCCAGAGCGATCGCTCAGAATGAATTCATCATTATCTGTGATGCGAATGACTCTGCCACGAATCCTGCCCTGTTGTCCAGGTCGTAGACGGCTGATCAAAACCATATAACCTCCAAAATTATCCAATACGTGATCTTGAAATGGGTAAGATAATCTCGTTCAATGACTCTATTTCTAGGTGGAATATCTAACCCTTGATTGAGTTGGGATGGGCACGGGGTAATCCTTTGCCCATCCTTACGGCTCGTCTGTGCCCTGAGAGCGGGGGCATTGCTGAATCGATAAGATGATTTGCCCTCATCCCTAACCCTTCTCCTCAGGGAGAAGGGAGCTAGAACTCCTGTTCCCTAGCCATAGCCCTAGGGAGAGGGTGAGGGCGGATTGAGCAATTCATACTTGTAGTCAGCAACGCCAGAGCGGGGACATTCTAAGGATGGTCAGTAGGTGGGCGTCCAGAAGCTATATTGTAGGGCGCAGATAGGGCTGTAATGCCCTTCTTGTAAGCTTTCGATGCATTACTACGTAGCGCATCCTGCCCACTCATAGGGCATCTTCTTGAGATGATACTTTAATCATCAAAGATTTTAATCATCAAAGATATAGATGATTTCTCCACCATCTGGCGTAATGCTAATCGCCTCAAAGTCGTGATCATCATAGGTGCCAGTCACGGTGACTGTATCTCCAAGGGATAATCCAGCTTGCCGAATCGCATAAGACTCAGCATCCACCAAAATTTGCCCGGTACCATCATCGAGGACAAAATCATCGCCCATGATCCGCATAACCTCGCCAGATAGGGTCAGGGTATTTGTGCTACGCAGGTCTCGAATTGTTTCCTGTGCAAAGCTGACAGAGGCAGAAGCTAGGGTCATCAGTGCGGCAGAGCCAATTCCTAGTAAAAGTTTCATGAGATATTCTCCTTGTGCGTTAGGTTGTTTCTAAGCGGTTGGCATTGCTGACAAGCCCTATGCCCGAGACCAGAATTTCAGGTCCTACAACTCTCAATTCATCTCGGCTATCAGCAAGACCTGATGCTGTCAAAACTGCTTATGCTCTAGGATGACGCGAAAAAGTAACAAGAAGGTTTCAAGATGCCATGGCTTGATTGAGAGGTAAGCGAATTTCAAACTGTGTCCCTTTCATGGGTATACTGGAGACGGTAATATATCCATGATGGAGATCAATAATTTGCCGGACGATCGCCAATCCTAGCCCATAGCCCCCCGAATGCCGCGATCGCACTTTATTGACCCGATAAAACCGTTCAAAGATATGAGGTAGATCCTCTGCTGCGATGCCAATTCCCGAATCATGCACCTGAAGAGACAGCCAAGAGCCTTGTCCGCGACAGCTCAAGCGAATGGTGCCCCCTGCCGATGTATAACGAAAGGCGTTGTCGAGCAAGTTCACTACAGCTTGACGGAGTAAATCTGGTTCTGCCTGCAGGTGGCATGGAGCGGAGGGTAGATCCGCCTCAAACTGCACACCTAACCCGGATGCTTGAGAGGCATAATCAGCCGCTATGGAAGCCAGTAAGTGGCATATATCCAGGGTTTGAAACACCTGAGAGGGTACGTCTCCTTGGTAGCGAGCTAAGAATAGCAATCGCTCGACCAAATCTCCCATCGACTCACTGACCTCGGAAATTATTTTAAGGCAAGCAGTCTGCTCTTCTAGTGAAATGGGCTCCATCAAGGCTACCTGAGCATTGCTCACAATCGCGGCTAGTGGTGTTCGTAGTTCATGGGAAGCATCAGCGGTAAACTGCTGTAGCCGTTGGTATGACAACCGAATGGGCTGCATAGCCATACCACCCAATATCCATCCCGCCCCGGCAATCACAATCAGCGTTATTGGCACACCAAGCACTAGAAATAAACGGAGTTCCTGCAATGGATGCTCTACTGGATCAAGAGATGCAGCTAGTTGAAGATAACCGAGTAATCGTCCTTCTCGATAGACTGGCAAGGTGAGCTGTCGTAATCTATCTAGCTGTTCTGCTTCTGATACCATTAAGGTTTGGAAACCTAAGTCCTGGTCTAAAGTATGGGGAGGAATATCTCCCATGAACTGTAATAGTTGCTTGTCGGGCGTATACCAACGAGCCCATAGAATATCAGTATCTAAGCGAAGAGAATCACTACCTAGAAGGGGAGCATTTTCTAAATCAATCTGGCGAATATCTCCATACACAATCTCTTCAGCTCCAGAGGCAACGACCTGACCCGTGCTGTAGAGAGTCTGATCGAAAACATGCAGGCGATCGCTTGCTTCTCTTGTGTAGAGAACACTAGCAAAAACGACGAGGATGCTACCCATGGATAGGGTAAACCAACGGGCTAGATTGAGCCGACTGCTTACAAACATCAGGCTTACTGCTCCGTTTCAGGAATCATCAACCGATAGCCCATTCCATAGATCGTTTGCAGCCAGTGGTCTGCCTGAAGACTTTGTAGACGCTGGCGCACCCGATGCACCAAAATAGCAACGGCTTTGCTTTCTGGCTGTCTATCCCATTCCCATAGGGCTTGCTCAATTTGATCGCGAGTTAACACCTGCTGAGGGTGTCGCAGCAAATATTCCATAAGCTGAAACTCCCGACCTGATAAATTGACTGTTTTGTCTTGGCGGGTCAATGTAAGGGTGCTGAGATTGAGGTCTAGATCGCCCAACGATAGGCGATCGCTTACCCATAAGGGCGATCGCCGTCCCAATGCCCGCACCCGCGCCAGGAATTCATTGAGGTTAACTGGCTTAACTAAATAATCATCAGCTCCAGCATCGAGGCCTGTAATTTTATCTAGAATTTCATCTTTTGCTGTCAGAAATAAAACGGGAGTTGTTTTACCTAAACGACGATACTGCTGGCATAGCTCGATGCCGCTGATGTGAGGAAGCATCCAATCGAGCACAAGTAAGTCATAGCTGCGATCGCTCACTAACCACTGAGCTGTTTCCCCATCCAAGACAGCATCTACAATATGCCCTGCCTTGATCAGCGCACTATGAATAGGCTTGAGCTGAGCAGGATCGTCCTCAACCAACAAAATTTTCATCGGGGTGCCGTTCTCGTCTGGGCAAGCGGTATACTCAGATTACGTATTGTATCATTGTCATGTCTGTACATCGCCTTCGCCGCGCCCTTCGAATGATCGTCGAGTTTTGGGTTCCCCTAGGAATACTTGGGGTCGTCATGTGGCTGGGAAGTGGATGGTTCACGCATCAAGTTTTCAGCCAAACCTATTCACCAGCGAACCAGATTACTATTAACAATACTCAACAGGTTAACCTCTCGTTTTCCGTCACTATTTTGTCGATTGATGCAGAAATCGATCGTCAGTCAAGCAACACCGAGGTAGGTATTCGCACGGGGGGCTCCTCCTTGCAAGAGCTAGAGTTTGAATATCCGTTTGTTAACTATGCAGATCTGGAACGAGCGATCGCTCAAGATCTAGGGCTGCAGCCTGAAGATATCCAAGATTTGATCCGCTATCGTCTATATTAGGACGCCAAGCCCGAAGAATGATAACGTATGGCGGTTTTGCTGAATACAAGTAGGAATCGCTCAATCCCCCCTTACCCTAGCCCTTTCTCTAGGAAGAGGGGACAAGAATTCTAGCTCCCTTCTCCCTAGGGAGAAGGGTTGGGGATGAGGGCAAATCATCTATCGATTCAGCAACGCTGCGTATGGCCATAGGTTAGGGCTCAAAATTGGAAAGATAGTGGAATAAAACCTTTGATGCTTAAGGGTTTTAGGGACAGACAGCATTATAGTGTGAGCCCTATCAGCCATAGTTCCATGGGTTAAGATATCAAGATACGTTTCATATCTTCAGCCAGTACCGCCAGATCTGAAACCCGAGGAAAAGTATGGCGGAATCCTACCGCGATTCTGCAACGCCGGATCTTAGTCCAAATATCCCATTGGGTCTGCGATCGCTTAGGGTGCAAAACACCCCAACACATCCCATACCTCCCAGAAAGCCGCTGGGCGATCGCTCCCCTAGGAGATGCTGCTGGCTAGAGCGCTGTTCTAATCATTCCGTTGACGGCTATGCAGGATGATCCTGTGCTGAAATTCAATCTGGTTTATTGACAATCTATGTCATTAAGTCTAGATTGGATAGAGGGAGAATTACTCATATAAATTCTCAATAAGCTGCTAGTTTGAGTGAGGTGTCACGCTGTTGATAGTCAACCCTAGATTGTGACTGGAGATGTTTCCGATGGTTGTTAATAATGCCTTAACCTATGAGTCTTGGGGTTAGAGATGGTCAGGCTAGGGTCGAGGGATGGCCAAGCGATCGCTTAACTGTCTCTATAGAACAGCTTGCAGTCTTGAGAAATCTTGCAAGAATTTGTGTTATGTCAGGACAATGAGTCTTAAATACTCCACACTGTTATGACATTAGAGGCATACTACAAGCAGTGACCCCTAAACTTGGGCGCTTCTATTCATCGACATAACATCTGGAGACTTGTATGACAATCACACAGAACCTCATTCAATCGTGGGGAGAGGTCACTGAAAACCCAATCCATCTCGATCTTACGGTTACCACCCCGGTGTGCGAAGGACTGAACACAGCTCTTGCTAGCTTTCAAGCTCTGTATTTGCAGTACCAGAAGCACCACTTTGTTGTGGAAGGTAGCGAGTTCTACATGTTGCACAACTGGTTTCAAGAGAGTGCATCGGAGGTTCGCGACCATGTCCACAATCTAGGCGAACGCCTTAATGGTTTGGGCGGTGTGCCTGTGGCCAGTTTTGCAACGTTAGCAGAGCTGTGCTGCTTTACCCCAGAGCCAGACGGGATTTTTAATGCCCGCCAAATGCTCAACAACGATCTAGCTGCAGAACAAGCGTTGGTCAATCTATTGCGGCGTTTGGCTACCCAGGCAGAAAGCTTGGGCGATCGCGCCACTCGATATATGTATGAACAGATTCTGTTGTCTACGGAAGATCGGGCGATTCACAATAGCCACTTCCTCGCCTCGGATAGTCTAACCCTTGGTCTAGCTACCTAATCTAGGCATCGCCCGGTATGTCTCTGGGGGGTGCATGGCATTCCCCAGGGAGCCAGCTCCTGAGGTTAGCGGTGTAGGCACAGATGATCTGTGATGCATCTCTTTCATCCTTTTCCCCTAGGAGTTCTATCCATGCAACCGGTTCAGCCTCATCTTGATTTTAATGAGACCATCCAAGTCGATTGCGTCGATCGCTGGCATGTCTATCATCGCCTAGAACAGTTAGCGATTCCCTGCCTCTATCAATATGGCCAACCTCTGCGAGTTAGTGTTCATGATGCGGTTACAGCTATTCAGCTCTGGAGTGTCTTACGGCAGGTGATGGCTTCTCGCCAAGATCATCTCAACTGGCTGGCGCGTTGCTGGCAGGGTTCCGCCTAGGCTTCCCTCTGCGATGGCATAGCTGCTACTAAGGACGTCTGGGATACTGCATGGCGGCGATGGGTTTTCCCTGCAGAAGATGACGGGTGGCGATCGCCCCGACTTCTTCCGGGAGCACATGGTGGTACTTAATATCATCAGGCAACACCCAGACCATCGGGCCGTTGCCACAATGTCCAAGACAGGAACTAGCCACAATCGTCCACCCTTCAATAGGCTGGCTCTGAAAGGCGGCTAAGACTCGATGACTTCCCGCCCGGCGGCAGGCTGTATGCTGACAGATCAGGACGTGTTTCGGCATGTCAGGTGGGCTCTCCATCATGAGCGATCGCCTCTCTGACGGTAGAGGAAACGGTAGAGGATGTTAACGTTCAGCATTTAAAAACTAGGGTACGATGAAAGGAGAATAGGGTGTTGGCACCCAGACGTGCCTCCATTTCCCATGGAAATCACAGAGATTACGCATCACGGGCATCTCTGGTCATACCATCATCCTAGCGCCACGGTTTTGTCTTCCCAAGGTGGGGAAAATGTTGTGAGTGGGAGAACCATCTGTGTATCGCCTTCTATCCATTGTGTATGGGTTAGCTCATGGGCTAGTGCAGGCCCTTGAGCCTATCCTAGTGCCACTCTGCTTGGTCGCGGCCTGGGTCATTGTGGGGCTAACCGTCTTGAGTGTGTTGACGGGTCTGCGATCTGGCCTGCAGCGGGCTAAACAAATGCATCAAATTCCCTGTAGCACCTGTCGGTTTTTCACCCAAGACTATCATCTCAAATGTCCGGTGCAGCCGAGGGCAGCCCTGTCGGAAGCAGCGATCGGTTGTCCAGACTATGATGCAGATCCAGCCCAAACGTCTCCTTACATAACGCTGTGAGTCGATTACAGGTCGGACATCTGTGAACCTGTTGACAGCAGGTTAAACCATGCCTGCGCTATTACATCCAATTCTGGGGTAGGGACGTTCTAGGCTTAGAAATCGGCGTATGCATTGACATGGGCTGTATCGTTGCAAGGATATATGGGGGAGAATCCTTAAGGTTCCTGTGTCTAGGTAGACAGGTGAGATACAGTATTTTGAGGGTAATCAGGATTTAGCTCCAGTTTATGTTGATTAGCAAACTTGAAAATTGTACTGAATTTACGGCCGGCGATGGCACCACGCTTCGTGAATTGCTCCATCCCGACAAACAGGCGATCGCTCTGCGCTACAGCCTCGCCCATGCGATTTTACCGATTGGGCAACGCTCCACTCCCCACGCTCTGACCACCTCGGAGGTCTATTACATTCTCAGCGGCGTGGGCGAAATGCATATTGATGATGAAACCGCGATCGTGAAGGCGGGAGATGCTATCTACATTCCCCCCAACGCTCGCCAGTTTATCCACAATGCCGGGAATGATCCCTTAATTTTCATCTGCATTGTAGATCCAGCCTGGCAGAAAGAAGATGAAACGGTCTATCCAGACGGCGGCGTTTGATCTCGGGCGTGAGCCAGGAGATGAACCTATCGCTACAGGATCTGATACTCCCTGTAGACTGTTGCAGAATCATGCTATTCAGCCCCGCCTGATCTCGCTTGCCGTCCTTAAGGATGGTGCAGGTTGTAGGACTGAATAGCCGATCGCCACACCCAATAGCCTTGCTCACTTAGATGTAGACCATCCGTGGTCAGGTGGAGAATGAGGTGTCCGGAGGGGTCGGCAAAGAGCGGATAGAGATCTAAATACTCCACCTTTTCCTGCTCGGCGATCGCTTGGAGCTGGCTATTTAAGTCACGAATGACGGTGTTGGGAAGCGCTAAGAGGCGATCGCGTCCTTCCCAGGTGGCCTGCTCGCCTGCGTGGGGCAAAATAGACTGCACAATGATCTCTGCCCTCGGATGCCGCTGCTTGAGATCTTGGATAATCGCCTGTTGCTGCTCAAGAACAACGGCTGCATCAACGCCTTGGATGAGGTCATTAATGCCAATCATCACAAAGATCTGGTCAGGGCGCGTATCGTCAAATAAATAGAGGCGTGCCAGCAACCCATCGGAGGTTTCGCCGGAAATACCTTGGTTGAGCCATTGCCGCTCTGGGGGCAAAATTTCGGGCGGAAACCAGAGGCTAATGGAGTCTCCAGCCAGGATAGAAAGGTTTTCGGGAGCGCGCCCGGCGATAGATTGAGCTTCTTGCTGTAGGATCGCTAACCATTCTCGGTAGGCTAGCTGGTGGCGAGGTCCTAGGTCTGGCGTGGCAACGACGGCCATCAGATTAGGGCGAGAGGGGGGTGCGCCTAGGGGTAAACCATAATCTAGGCGATCGCTGCCCTGGCTCTGCATCACGATGGCCACGATGCCCGCTAGCCCTACGACATTGAGGACTAGAGACAAGATGGCCCAAAACGGTATCGATCGCCTCTCATAGGGGTGCGGCAATCGCAGCGATCGCTGCCTTTTTCTACTCTCTGCCCGCCTTACCAATGGACTGTATCCTCACCCCGTGGGGCTTGACTATCAACATTAGGGCGATCGCGTCAACCTGAATCTCCGTTGGGGCGATCGCTAGTTACGCAAATTTTATAGTGATTTTCGTTGATTGTGCAGCGTCTTACGATATTTCTTTCTCCCATAAAAAGCGGTAGCTCATCCTGTCGTTGTTGAACCAACATGGATAAAGCTACCGCTAGATTCACAGGAGATTCCGTCGGGTCTAGGGGCGATCGCTCATCCTAGAGTGACGGAAGGGACAACCAAGCGTTAGCTGCCAACCCCAGCACTGGTGCTAGAGGGCATGCTGCTGCTTTCTTTAATAAAGCCACTGTAGGCTTCCATGCCGTGTTCGCCGATGTCGAGACCCATCAGCTCTTCCTCTGGGGTTACCCGGAGCGATAGGGTGGCCTTCAAGATCGACCAGACAATGGTGCTACACACCACCACCCAGAGACCAACGGTAAGGATACCCATGATTTGGGCTAGCAACTGCGTGGGGCCAGCACCGTAGAACAAGCCGTTTTCCATATCAAAGAGACCAACTGCCAAGGTGCCCCAAATGCCGTTCACCAAGTGAACCGACACAGCGCCGACTGGGTCATCAATTTGGATGCTGTCGAAGAAGTACACGGAGAATACAACTAAGACACCACCAATCAAACCAATCACCACTGCGCCGAGGAAGCTAGCACCAGCACAACCGGCGGTAATAGCAACAAGACCTGCCAGGATACCGTTGATGATCATGGAAAGGTCAGGCTTGCCCGACAATGTCCAAGACGTCACGGTGGCTGCAACCCCACCAGCGGCTGCCGCTAGGTTAGTGGTTACAGCGATATAAGGAACGGCGCTATCAGCCGCTAACTGAGAACCGGGGTTGAACCCAAACCAGCCGATCCACAGGATCAAGCATCCCAGGGTGGCAATGCTCATGTTGTGACCGGGTAGAGCGCTGGGTTGACCGTCTTGGTATTTACCAATCCGGGGGCCGAGAATGGCTGCACCCATGAGAGCTGCCCAACCACCAGCGGAGTGAACCACCGTGGAGCCAGCAAAGTCAGAGAAACCAGCACCGCCCAAGAAACCAATCTCAGACAACATGCCACCACCCCAGACCCAGTGTCCGCTGATGGGGTAGACAATGGCAGTTAAGACAATGCTGAAGATGACAAAATCGATAAACTTAATCCGTTCAGCCACTGCCCCAGACACGATGGTGGCAGCGGTGCCGGCAAAGGCGGCTTGGAATAGGAAGAATACCGAGATCGTCAGCGTACCGCCATCTAACCCGTAGGTTGCTGGGTCTGTACTGCTGAGGAACCATCCTCCAAAACCGAGGAAGCCACCCCCTGCAGCACCAAACATGAGCGAAAAACCAACAGCCCAGAAGGCTAGGGTGGCTAACGCGAAAACCAGCAGGTTTTTACTGAGAATGTTGACAGCATTTTTCTGCCGACAGAACCCGGTTTCTAGCATCCCGAACCCGGCGTTCATGAAAATGACAAGGATGGAAGCAACTAAGATCCAAATGTTGTCCAAGACGGCTTGAACATCTTCGGGTGTGAGTGCTGCTGCTTCTTCCTGTGCGGATGCGGCTAGGCCCCAAGCACCCACAATTAAGACAGCTAGCGGCACAATGGCTAGCCAAGCAAAGGAGCGATTGGGAAGAACTCGCTGCAGTCGCTTAAAGAACCCTACTGCATCGGGTAAGTATGAAGAGCCGAAGGTCTTCCTTCGTCGGCTACCATGTAACCGTTTTGCTTGCATCAACTTATTAGACATCATCACTGGACGTTCCTTAACAAGTTACACGTAACGGCGTTACCCCACTCTGGAGGCCATCTCAACCTGAGTAGTTTGTCTTTGACGATCTACCTGGTCTAGTTCCAACGTATGAAATCGCACAGTGTCAAACTGAGGTTCGCCTATTGAGATTTGTGGTGTGACGCATCTCCTGAGATCAAACAGGATGTCGCGATCGCGTTCTAGATTTCATCAAGAGTACGAGCGATCGCAATCTTAATCAAGTTGATTGCACCAATTCTGTATCCATTGATTCTGTATACCGAATTACACTTCGTTTCGGCAAAATTGCTAAACCGGTTACGTAGATAGCTTTTCAGCCACTTCTCAACCAATTCAACATTCTGAATCAGTCTGAGGGAGGGGATTTGGGGCGATCTTCTAGCAGGTCTCAGATCGGAGATGGTTGGTGAGGGATCGGGTCGCTGCGGTGAGGTACTTTAGGACAGGTCAAGGGCGATCGCTCCCGCGAAGCTTCAGCATGGATGAGTCTTCAATTGTTTCTCGATCATCCCGTGATGATCTATGGATGCAATAGAGTGAAGAGAGGCAACAGGTTTGAGATGTTTAGCTTGCTGGCAAGGGCGTAGAAATGCCTGCAGCCCCTTGGCACCCTGCAAGGAAACAGCGCATTAATGCAGGACAAACGGTAAGCTCTAGGACAGAACTGCAGCCAGGGCATGGTTTTTCATAGGACTGTCATGGTATGAGGTTTGCTTCTATGGAAGGTGTTAGTTCTTCAACATTCATAACGGAAAAACTTAGAAGCGTGGCGTAATGGTTAGGTCTACTTATCTTAAATTTTCATGAAGCAAATTCTGGATTTGTTTGTAGTTTTTTATACTATATTTAAGAGAACGTAAAGAAGTAAACATGAGTTTACGGACTGGTTGACTAGCAAGCCTTTTTGCGTAGGCTGGGTTGAGCAACGTGAAACCCAGTATCGGTCTAGATTCTGCTGGGTTGCCCTGGCGCTAAGCCAGCCCAAAAACGAATCAAGATGGCAGAAGTTTTGTCCGTCAATCAGGTTTACTGAACTGAGTGGACTCATCGAACTAGAGAACCGGTGAGTCGTCACGTCCGGCCGGGGTGGTTTTGCATAAACTCCCATCCCTGCACTTGCTGCCTAGCTTGTTGCAACGACTGTTGGATTGAGCGCGATCGCACCTGAGGGGTCAGTCACGCTGAGACCTTGATTCTATCGATAGCGATCGGGCCCTGGATTCACAAGGGTTGCTAATCGTTTGTGTCGAAATCGCTTAGAAGAGGTAGAACCACCGGTGAGTCAGTCAGTGCTCGAACAGATGAAACGCTACGACGTTCAGGCGATCGCTCGCTACTATCGACTGCGTCCTTGGCTCACAATTTGGCGCGGTTTGGTTGTTGTTCTTTCGTTCCTCGGCTTTCTCTGGGGTTTTGCCTGGGATGGTTGGCTAAAGCGATCGGAGGCCACTAGGCTCAAGCGTGCAGCCCAGTTGCGTCAATTGCTCACTCGCCTCGGCCCCACCTTTATCAAAGTCGGACAATCGCTCTCCACGCGTCCAGATTTGGTGCGCCGAGACTTTTTGGATGAGTTGACCAAGCTTCAAGATCAGCTTCCTCCCTTTCCCACCCCTCAAGCCTTCAATATTGTTGAATCAGAACTAGAGCGATCGCTGGTTGAAGTTTTTGCCGATATTTCGTCTCAGCCGGTGGCGGCAGCCAGTTTGGGGCAAGTCTACCGAGCTCGGCTGATGAGCGGTGAAGAGGTGGCAGTGAAGGTGCAACGCCCCAACCTCTTGCCCAAAATTACCGTCGATTTGTTTTTGATGCGCTGGGCGGCTGGCTGGCTGGCTCCCTGGCTACCGCTGAATCTGGGTCATGACTTGACCTTGATTGTGGATGAATTTGGCACCAAGCTCTTTGAAGAAATCGACTACCTCAACGAAGGGCGCAATGCGGAAACCTTTGCGGCCAACTTTCAATACAGTCCCCAAATCAAAGTTCCCGATATTTACTGGCGCTACAGCAGCCGGAAAGTGCTGGTACTGGAGTGGATTGATGGCTTTAAGCTCACCGACACCCAGCAGGTGCGCAATTCCCAGCTCGACCAAGACACGTTAATTGAGATCGGGGTCACTTCGGGGCTCCAGCAGTTACTAGAGTTTGGCTTTTTCCACGCCGATCCCCATCCCGGCAACCTGTTTGCCATGGCCGATGGCCGCATGGCCTACATTGACTTTGGCATGATGGATCAGCTTGGTCAGGAGATGAAAGAGACCCTAGTGGATGCGGTCGTCCATCTGATCAACCAAGACTATGCCGACCTAGCCCGGGACTTTGTTAAGCTGGGCTTCCTCACGCCTGATACCGACATCATGCCGATTGTGCCAGCGCTAGAAAAAGTGTTGGGCAGTGCCTTGGGGGAAAGTGTTCGGGACTTTAACTTCAAAACCATCACCGATCAATTTTCGGAGTTGATGTATGAGTATCCGTTCCGGGTGCCTGCTAAGTTTGCCTTGATCATTCGCTCCTTGGTGACCCAGGAAGGGCTAGCCCTTAGCCTCAATCCTGACTTTAAGATTGTGGATGTGGCCTATCCCTACATTGCGCGGCGGTTGTTGAAGGGAGAGTCTCCCCAACTGCGTCGCCGGTTGCTGGAGATTCTGATTCGCGATGGCAAATTCCAGTGGCACCGGTTGGAAAACCTGTTGGCGATCGCCCGTGCCGATGCCAGCTTTGACCTATTGCCCACGGCTCAGCTCGGGTTACAATACTTGTTCTCCGAGGAGGGAGCGTTTCTGCGCCGTCAGCTCATTTTGGCGTTGGTGGAAGACGATCGCTTCCACACGGAAGAAATTCAGCGCATCTGGGAATTGGTGAAAGACGATCTGCAGCCAGCCAACTTGTTCAATGTGGCCCTTGGTGCCCTCACAAGTTTCTCGGCAGAGCGGGCCGCTGCCCTCATCCCAGCCTTTGCCCAAACCTCCTCGCCGGAGCCCTCGGTTTTGCGATAGTCAACCCCTGTTGCCGTTGATCTGGACATCAACGGCTTGCATCAACTTGCATCAAAAGGATACATCTGTGTTTTACTCCGCTGCTTCTCCACCCTATGTTCTGATGGTTGCAGGGTTGATAGCCGGCATCACGTCTGCCTACGCATTTCAGGCAACCCTGAAAGAACTGGTTGCTGTTTGGTCTCGCAGCCGTTCAACCCGTGCCTTGCAGAGCCTGCGCGGTGCGCCGCTGCTGGTGCCGGTGGTGGGAGTGAGTGGTGGCGTTTGTGTCTTCCTCGCCTCCAGTTTGCAACTGTTTGCCTTCCCAGCTCTCCCCTCCTACGCGATCGCTTTCCCGTTGACCGTGGGCAGTGCTGGGCTAGTGTGGTATCAGCTTGGGCGGTTGTTAAACCAGCTCGAACGACGCACCGGCAAAGCCCTAGACTTTGACGCCCTCACCTAGATGGCTAGCCCCTCACTCGCCTGCGGCAACAACGGCTAGCTCAACCACCAAATCGCTATTAGCGACCGGCTGCCCCTCCATCTGCGCAGGGGTAAATTCCCACTCGCGCACGAGGCAGTCGGCCAGGTTGATGTAGTCAGGATTGAGGGGAGTTTGGGTCAGCGATCGCAAGCTAACCACCTGTCCTTGCCGATCCAGCTCCACGCGAAACCTCACCGGTTCTCCAAGATTTTGGCGAGCCTCGGGGGTCATCCGGCATGAGGTGGTGGTGGGATCATCGCGAAACTGGTCGCTATAGTCGCGCAACTGCGGTGGTTGGTCATAGATATCGCGGAGCGTGCCGTCAAGGCTACGAGGCTCTACGTCTGCCCGCATCATCCGCACGCCATAAACCTGGTTGATTGGATCTTGCCCAATGGGAAGGGCGGGAAGGTCTGGATCCTCGGCCGTTTCCTCGTTGCCTAGATTGGGCTGCCCTGGATCGGGGACATCGGGGACATCGGGTAATGACTCAGGAGTCCCCACCTCGGATTCCACTTCGGGCTCTACCTCGGGCTCCGTTTCAGGTTCCACCTCGGGCTCCACCTCATCGGGCTCCGTGGACTCGTCCGGGGGAGGTGTGTCTTCTTGTTGATCCTGTTGATCCTGCTCGTCAGGAACTTCCGGGGGAGGGTCATCGGGTGTAACCGGTGCTGGTCGATCCGTTGCTTCGGGCGGACTGTCTTGGCGAGGGCGATCGCTTCGAAGGATCGGCACATCGGCGGGATCGGTCACGGCGGGATCGGTCACGACGGGATCCGCAGCAGCGGGATCGGTTGGTGCTGCTGGATCTGAGCGGGGCGATCGCTCGGCGCTGCGATCGCTGGTTGGCTGTTCCGACCACTCAATCACCTCCACCGGGGTGAGCGTAGCCTGCTGCGATGCACCCATCGAGGTCATCCAAGGCAGCAGATAGGCGAAACCTAGCCCATGAACACCTAGGGAGACTAGACCAACGCCTAGCCAAAACTGGGGAGAATGCTGGCGCAATGAAGCCCAACTTTCTGTCATGAGCCTTGGCATCGGGGAGGGCGATCGCATCACACCACTCCCTGCCCCATGATGTTGTCTTGCTCCATACCCATGCTTGAAACCTGAACACAATTCTGATCAACTCTATCTTGCGATAGGTGCAGATGGGGGGGGCAGGTTCGGTAAAGTCTTAACATACATCAAATCACAGCGTACCGTTTCTCCTGGAGACGCCCGCTGATAGCCGCTGGTTTCGTAGAGGCGCACGGCTTCTTTGAGTACCGATGCGGTTTCAATCCAAATCTGTTGATAGCCTTGGAGAGCGATCGCTTGTTCGAGGGCATTCAGTAAATATCGTCCAAGTCCCTTGCCCCTAACGTCTTGGTGGAGGTACATCTTGCGAATTTCGACTGAACCCACTGAGCGGTTAATTGGATAGAATCCGGCTGTGCCAACCACATTGGCTTGGCATTCCACTACCCAAAACTGACCGCCGGTTTGCCAATAGGCCGCTTCCACATTCCAGGCATCCCAATCTGCCCCGTCAGCCTCTTGAGCAAGGCCATATTCACCGAGGACTGCACCAATGAGCGCCGCTGCAGGGTGGCGATCGCTGGGTTGCCAATCTCGAATGACCACATCTTGATAGGTGTCTTGCATTGTGCTCCGTCGGGCCATACTCATCCCTTGATTCATTCAGGACAATTCTCAGAAAAACTTTCTGTATTGAAAAATACTAAAGTATTTAGCGTTTTGTTGACTTTCCAAAAAACCATGAGGATTCAGGGTCTAGGTTTGGGAATGCTATTTCTAGAAAACTCAAACACAACCCATCCGTCTGGTTTGAGATTCCTCTTCGTACTCCTCATCTCTGTTTTCGCACCATGAACTCTAGATACCATAAAGCCTTAAAGCCCGTGTGGCAGTTTCTGAACCAGCCACTCTTTAGCCGTCAGCAGCCTGCTATTTTAGATCCCCGTCGGTTCTGGTGCTCCTATCGAATTCAGCACTTAGAACGCTGTTTAGACAAGGCCTATCGTCCAGAAGAACATTACAGAAGCTGAGGATGCCAAGTTCGATGCTTGCAGGTTTTGGTGCTTCTCATCTGCAAGACCCAAGCCCTCAAGATCAGCATCCCCATCACCCAAGACACATCACTAAGAGGCTGCTCCCTAGGGAATAGCCTCTTTCTCGTTTGCGCGGTGTGATTCGCCTTAGTGGGCTGCCAAGACAGACCGATGGTCTGCGATGGCGGGGGCGATCGCTGCGGCAGGTTGGGGAACCAGGGTGATGATCGTCAACTCTGGAGGACAAAAGAGGCGGGCGGGCGGAAATGTCCCTAAGCCTCGGTTCACATACAAACGGTTTTGACCAACCTGGTGCAGCCCCTGGGCCCATTCCCAATGTTTGACGACGCGATGGCAGTCTTCCCGCATGTAGGGTACCCAGCGCCGTAGCGATCGCGGCACCCAGCGCCGCACGGTTTGGTACCAGGTAGGCACGGGCCCTAGACCGGGAATGACAATCTGACCGCCGTGGGTGTGACCCGAGAGCTGGAGGTCAACCCGCCATTTTTGGAGCTGCACGGCGCTATCAGGATTATGGGATAGAACGATGCGCGGTGTGGCGGGATCAAGCTGGTTCATCACCAGACTAGGGTTAAACTCCCGTGACCATAGATCCGCCAACCCCACCACTGGTAGATCGGCACCCCATGGATAAGCAATCTGATTCCATAGAACTTGGATGCCCGCCAGGGTAAATGCATCGGTGATGTACCCTTTGGCACTGGCAGGCACGATGTCGTGGTTGCCGAGAATGGCGTAGGTACCCAGGCGGCTTTGGATGGAGGCTAGCCGTCGTGCTAGGGCCGGAGCTGGGGAGGGATCATCGGTGACATGATCTCCCGTGATGACCACGAGATCCGGCTGAGCCGCATTGGTCGCTGCGATCGCTTGGGCTAGGAGCCGGTCTGACAGCCGTAGGCCGTCGTAGTGTAAATCTGATAATTGGGCGATCTTGATGCCACCTAGATGAGATGGCAGCCCCGAGATGGAAACCGTGATGGTTTCAATGCTTAGCGACCCAGATAATAGCCTATGCATAACAGAGAGCTTCTCCCTATAGCGTTAAGAACTGGCACTCTAGAGCTAGTCTTGAACTTTGATTGTGATCATGATGGATAGCATGATGGATACGGCTATTTCCTGTATCCAAAGGATGAACATCATCTCAAGCCCTTTAGATCAGACCTAGGCAACATTTGCTGGTCATGATGAGTGGGGGAGAGGGGCGTTGATTGGGGTGAGGACGGAAGCGATCGCTGGGCCATTTAGGCAACACCAGCTTAGCAAAGGATGCTCCCTCAACGGTTAAGACCGGGATAACAATTTCTTCGGGTATGACAGCTAGGTTTTCTATGGCGATCGCTGGCAACCGGCTTCCAGAATCGCTGATCCAGCATCACGTTACAACAGATAATCCACTGGACTAAAACAAAGAGGTTATAGAGTGTCGTGGGGGGCGATCGCTGAGATTTAGCCTAACCTTCAGGATTTTAAACGGAAAACTTAACCCTTACTTATTCAGTTCATAACCCTGTGCTTCTACCATCAGGACGGACTTTCATCCGCCCAGAGTAGTTCTGCATAGCGCCATTGGTTTAGACCAACTCACGCGAGGCTGATCTGGGCAGTACAAGAGGAGAACTGACCATGTCCGATAAACGAAGCCTGCGGCAAAAGTATGCCCAAATTCTTAAGGGCGAAACTCACTGTGATGATCCGAGGCAGCATAACCACGGCGATGAGCCGATCTGCAATCAGTCTAGCAACCCGGATTTCGCATCTATTCTCAATAGCCGCCTGCAGCGTCGCCAGGTGCTCAAGGGCAGCTTGGCCTTGGCCGTCACCTCGATGTTTGCTGGGCCAGCCATCAACACCCTGCGCGCTCGTCCAGCAGCGGCAAGCAGCACCCTTCTAGGCTTCAAAGCGGTTCCGGTCGGCGAGCTTGACACCGTTATTGTCCCTGAAGGCTACACAGCTAGCCCCTTAGTGTCGTTTGGGGAACCGATCACCGGCAGCTATCCTGCCTACAGCTTAGAAAGCACGGGCGCAGACCAGGCTATGCAAATGGGCAGCCACCACGATGGTATGCACTTTTTTCCCATTGAAGGTGAGTCGCCCTACGAAGGGAGTTCTGATGATGGACTCTTAGTACTCAACCATGAATATGTTGAGCCGCGCTATATGCATGCCGCTGCCATCGGCATGGCGTTGGACAGCGATGGTGTGCCCATGATGGGCGAGATGCGTGATGCTGACCAAGTGCTGAAGGAGCTGAATGGTCATGGCGTTAGCATCGTGCGGGTGCGCAAACAGTCCAATGGCACTTGGGCGATGGAACAGGATGACCGTAACCGTCGGATCACGGGGTTAACGCCCATGGAGATCAGCGGCCCAGTGCGCGGCAGCGATTTGGTGAAGACGCGCTATAGCCCTGATGGAACTCGCACCCGTGGCACCCTCAACAACTGTGCCCATGGCGTTACCCCCTGGAATACCTATCTGGCCTCCGAAGAAAACTGGGCCGGCTATTTCCGCAACGGCGATGTGGTTGCAGGCAGCAATCAAGGGGAAGTGGAACCCAATCTACCCCGTGAACAGGCTCGTTATGGCGTAGCAACAGGTGTTTCTCGCTATGGCTGGGAACTGGCCAGCAACGGCGCTGATGACTATATCCGTTTTGATGCCTCCACCAAGGCCGCCAGCGCCACCCAAGACTACCGCAACGAACCCAACACCTTTGGTTGGTTCGTAGAAATTGATCCCTTTGATCCCACCAGCACCCCCCAGAAGCGCACGGCGTTGGGCCGGTTTGCCCATGAAGGCGTGGTTTTCCAGCCGGCAGTTGAAGGAGAACCGGTGGTCTGCTACTCCGGTGATGATGCGCGGTTTGAGTATGTCTACAAATATGTGTCTGCCCAGCCCTATTTCAGCGCAACGGCTGGGGGCTATTTGTTGGACAACGGCACCCTCTACGTGGCTCGGTTCAACGAAGACGGTAGCGGTGAATGGATCGCGTTGGTGTTTGGCCAAAATGGCTTGACGCCGGAGAACGGGTTCAATAGCCAAGCGGATGTCTTGGTCAACACTCGGACAGCCGCAGACTTTGTGGGTGCTACCAAGATGGATCGTCCTGAGTGGGGCGCGGTGGATCCTAACACCAAGCAAGTCTATTTCACCCTGACCAACAACAGCCGTCGGACGGATGACGAGGTAGATGCTGCCAACCCTCGGGCAGCCAATGAGTGGGGACATATCATTCGCTGGAGCGAAGGCAACAATGACCCGACTTCCAAAACCTTCCAGTGGGATCTCTTTGTCTTGGCCGGGCCGGAGGACGATAGCACCATGCTCAACGGTCAAGCCTTGAGCGAAGATAGCAAATTCTGCTGTCCAGATGGTCTATGGTTTGATGCGAGCAGCCGTCTGTGGATTCAGACGGATATCAGCGAAAGCGTCATGAATACTGGGGACTTTGTTCAGTTTGGCAATAACCAAATGCTGGCTGCTGACCCAGTCACCGGTGAAATTCGTCGCTTTCTGACGGGCCCCATTGGTCAAGAAATTACTGGTGTGGTCACAACCCCGGATCAGCGCACGATGTTCATTAACGTGCAGCATCCTGGGGCAACGGTGACGGCGGACGAGTTTGCTGCCGGCAACCTCAAGTCTCGTTGGCCGGATCAAAGTGCCTCTATGTATCCCCGTTCTTCTACGGTGGTGATTACCAAGGATGATGGCGGCATGATTGGCACCTAAGGTGTTGATTGTCCATCACTAGTTGCACGGATATCGGGAGGCAGGCAGATCACGGCTGGCCTCCCTTTTTTATGGCTAGCATTCAGACTCATCAAGCGATCGCTCCCCCTAGGAAGTCCAAGAACAGCGATCGCTCTCCTGCTAGGATAACCACACGGAGCCTCGCTCATACGTTGTCCCATCCATAGCCTGCAATATAGCCTGCCATGCAGACGTCTCCTGCTCCCACCCGCTGGGCGATCGCTCTCATTCTCACGGTTGGCATTCTGGCAGTGTCCACGGCCGCTGTGTTCATTCGCCTGGCCCTCGATGCTGCCGATCAACGGGGGGTAGGCTTTAGCTTAGTCTTAGCCGCCATGCGCATGGGCATTGCCGCGCTGATGCTGGTGCCAACCTGGCGCAGCTTTCATCCAGGGCAGATCCAGAGGCGATCGCTGCTCTATTCCATGGTGGCGGGCATCTGTCTGGCGATCCACTTTGCCAGTTGGATTACCTCACTGTCCTATACCTCCATTGCTGCCTCAACCACCTTGGTGACCACCAATCCCATTTGGGTGGCGCTGCTGTCTTGGTGGATTTGGCGAGAGCGGCCCACCTGGCTGACATCGGTGGGCATTGGGGTAGCGATCGCAGGCAGTGCAGTCATTGGTCTCAGTGATTTAGGGGTTGCGTCGCCTGGACAGCATCCGCTCTTGGGGAACGCCCTGGCCTTAATCGGATCGTGGGCCGTGAGCGCTTATTTTCTCCTCAGCCGAGAGGCACAGCGCAACGGTGTTTCCACTCAGCACCATGTAGCCATTACCTATAGTTTGGCAGCCCTGGTTCTCATTCCCATGCCTTGGCTAGCCCATACCTCCTATCTAGGTTATTCTCCCAGGGTCTATGTATATATTTCTTTAATGGCGCTATTTCCCCAGGTGATTGGGCATACTAGCCTCAACTGGGCGGTGCGCTGGATGTCACCCACGCTTGTCACCCTTGTAATTTTGGCGGAACCTGTTGGCGCTGGCCTCTTGGGTTTGGTCATCTTCCAAGAATATCCCGGGCCGATGGTGCTCTTAGGTGCCATGATTCTGTTAAGTGGGGTGGCGATCGCCGCAATTGGCAATCAGGATCGTCCATCGATGCCATCATCGCCTTAATCACGGCTCTTGACGCTAGGACTACAGAGCAGGGAAGGGCTTTCTGGAGCCAAACTCGTCGGCTCCGGCAACCTGGGGGGCAGGAACCATTCACGCAATCTTGACGTTTGTCAGTATCCTAAGAAGCGTCCCCGGCCCACCCAAGCCATCCTTGCTAGCTCATCTGTGTTCATCGACCGCCAACGTCCAGAACTATCTATCTAAGCCAAGAGGTCCCAGGGGCGATCGCCCTGTTGACTCCATCGTGGTAGAAGCCGGGGCGATCGCCCCATGGTTTTCCCCCTGACTTTTCCCCCTGACCATCGCACAGCTTCAGGTATCATGACGCCCCCTCAATTCACTTGATCCGTATTTATACTCTCCCCCAAACGGCAAGCACGTCTTTAACAACGCCGGAACTTACCATAGATGCTAGCCATCTGAACCTCATGATGGATTAACGATCATGGGCACACGTCATCATCCAAGATGGACGGAAGATTTGCCTTCCGTTGTCCCTTGTTTGCTAGGTGGATGTTTGTTGTGGCAGCGGTACGGGCACTATCTGTACATCAGGTAATGCGTTCCACGAATGATGATGCGGCGAGAAAAGGGCATGGGGGATGATGAGCAACCCTGGAAACACTATGTTTGGACGACTTGATCAACCACTAAACCAAGAGCATGAACAGTATCGCCTGCAAGCGTTAGCTGAATCTGGTTTATTAGACACCGAGAATTTACCCGTCTTCGAGGAAGCGACCCAAACCGCGGCCCATTTCATCCATGCCCCAATTTGTATTCTGGGATTGGTGGATCGCGATCGCCAATGGTTGCGCTATGCCGTGGGTCTATCGCGGTTGGGGTTGATGAATGACCTGGCTACCTCTCGCCAATTGCCCCGTTGTGAAGCGTTTTGTGACCAGGTGATTACTCGGCGGCGATCGCTCACCATCGACCATGCCTCTATCGAACCGGCCTATAAAGATGGCCTGTTGGTGCAGCGCTATGGCATTCAGGCCTACCTGGGCGTGCCCTTGCTGAATGCTCAAGGGTTTTGCCTCGGTAGCTTGGCGGTGATGGATCTAGTGCCGCGCTCCTTCACGTCCCAAGAGATCACCTTTTTAGAAATGATTGCCCGCTGGGGCATGAGCGAATATGAACGCAATCAGGTTCTGAAGCGATCGCTCACTGCCATCCCAGCCTTGCCCAATCCCGAACCATCCCATGCCCTTGCCACACCTGCACCATCTGCCCTGCCCCCCTCGTCTATCCACGATCCCCGGCAGGTGCGCACCGATTTGATCGTGCAGATGACCCATGATTTAACCACTCCCCTCACGTCGGTGTTGGGCATGACGAGTGTGCTCCAACGGGAAATCTATGGCCCCCTGACGGAGAAGCAAAAAGAATATCTGGATGTGGTTCACAGCAGTGGTCAATACCTGCTGGCGGTGGTCAATGAAATTTTAGAACTGGGGCGGTTAGATGATGGCGATCGCGCCCTGGATCTAGCGCCCGTGGATGCTGAGATGTTGGGGCAGCAGGCGCTCCAGCCCTTAGAAGCCTTAGCACAGCGGCGGGGCATTACCCTCCAGCTCTCGGTGGAGCCGGGGCATCGTATTTGGCTGCTAGACAAGGACAAGGTGCGGCAAATGCTCTACCACCTAGCCTTTGGCATGATCCAATCCTCCAACGCCGACAGCATCATCCATATTCATGTTTCCCGGAAAGCGGAGCAGTTGCATATGCTGCTATGGTCTGCCCATCCATGGCTAGAGGACGGTTTACAGGCCGATGCGTCTCCCAATCTATCGGCCGATGGGCTATCTGAGGCTCATGGGGAGGGGCGCGATCGCTCCACCGCCTCGTCTCGGGCAGCAAGGCGATCGCTGGAGTCATCCACGGCCGTGGCGACGATGGCAGACTCGTCGGCCCATGGGGTGAAAACTCGACAGGTGTTGGGGATGGAACTCAGTCGGCACTTGGCGGAGCGCCATGGTGGGGAGCTGATGGTGCAAACCAGCGATACGGGCATTCGCTACCTGATCACCCTGCCGCGTTTAACCAGTGCGGATGATGTACCTCAGTCTACGGCTAGCTAGGGAACGACTAGGGGCGGCCCAGGCTCAGGCGCAGCAACGATAGCCCCAGGATGACCAAGAACATCACCAGGCCCACGGTGCAGGCATAGCTGATCTCTAGGGTTTCAAAAGCCTGTTCATAAACGTAATACACCAAGGTTTTGGAACTATTGAGGGGTTGCCCTTTGGTCATGATGTAGACTTCCTCAAAGACCTTGGTGGCAGAGATAGCGGAGATCACCGCGACTAAAAAGAGATAGGGACGCATGAGGGGCAGCGTGATATCCCAATGCCGTTGCCAGCCATCGGAACCGTCGATCGCTCCCGCTTCATAGAGTTCGGGGGGAATGCCCTGCAAACCTGCCAGGTAGATCACCATGTAGTATCCCAACCCTTTCCAGATGGTGACGGCCATGACGCTATAGAGGGCGAAGTTGGGACTGGTGAGCCAGGGTAGACCCATGTCTGACAGGTGCAATCCCCGCAGCAGTTGGTTGAGCAACCCTGTTTCTGCATACAGCCAGCGCCAGGCAATGCCTGCTACCACCATGGAAATGACCACGGGGGTGTAGTAGGCGGCGCGAAACCAGTGAATTCCCGGCAGCCGCTGGTTAACTAAGATGGCAAGTCCTAGGGGAATCAGGGTCAAAATAGGCACTACGCCGACGAGGTAGATCAGCGTATTGGTGAGCGTTTTCCAAAAGACAGGGTCGCTCCAAAGGCGCTGAAAGTTGGCCAACCCCACCCAGCGGGGCGGTTGGGTGATGTCGTATTCGTAGAGGGTGAAGCTGAGGAAGAAGGCCTGGAGGGCTGGCCAAAAGACGGTGAGCGTCAACACTAAGAGGGCTGGCAGCAGAAATAGGTAGGGCTGCGATCGCGCCCCCAAAATCGTCCAGCCGCTGGCATCATCGGCTCCGCCGGGAAAACTAACCTGTAGCCTCCCAAGTTTGATCTGAACTTTCATCGGTTTGCAAAGAAGAGAGACACAGTGTTATGATATTAAACTGAAGAAGACACGTGGCGAGCGTAGCCAAGAGGTTAAGGCAGCGGGTTGTGGTCCCGCCATTCGTGGGTTCGAGTCCCATCGTTCGCCCTTACATCCATCACTATTAAGTAAGCATCAGGCCACCGGCGCATCATTCCGATCCTAAGGCAAGTTCTTGCCGGGGAACCGGATCGGGGAAAAGTCGGCGAAATTGGCGATCGCGATCGCCTAAGCTTTCATAGAAGAAAAACGATACGCCTGCCAGATGGCGATCGCGCACGGTTTGCACCTGTTCGGCAATCAGATCCATCTCCACCGGGCGGTTGCGTAGACCCGTGAGGATGCCAACGCCTAGGGGAATGTGGGCCTGTTCAATCTCGGGTTGATCCAATTCCTCCCGGAAGCGATCCATGTCACTGCGGTAAAGCTGCACGATCAGCTCTTCCACAAAGCCGCGCTGCGTCCAGTTCCACCAGTCTTGCAGGTACATGTCATAGGCAAACTCGCGGGGGTTGGGCGACAGCGCCACCAGACAGTCGGGACGGACGGCTTTGACGGCATAGAAGATCTGTTCTGCTAGGTTGGTGACCTGGTCGGCTCGCCAGCGCATCCAGGCAGGATCGTGGATATCTGTGGGTGGATCTGCCCCCTCATGGGCTTGCCGATAGAGACCCAGGCTGTACTCGTCGTAGCCTAGCTCCACGGGCATACCCAGATGGTCATCAAACTGGATGCCGTCGATGTCGTACTGACTGACCAGTTCGGTGACCAAGTCCACCAAAAACCTCTGGACGCCAGGATGGGCTGGATTCAGCCAAACGCGGGGATGGACGCCGCCTTCTAGGATAATCTGACTGCCGTCGGAGCGCTGGGTCACCCAGTCGGGATGGCGATGCACCAGCTCTGAACCGGCGGGAGCCATGAGGCCAAACTCGACCCAGGGAATGACGCTGAGCCCGCGCCGATGTCCTTGCTGCACCAATTCTGCTAGCAGATCGCGATCGCTTAGACCGGGATGGGGATAGAGCGATCGCCCAATATCTCGCTGCGCTACCTTGCTGGGATAGAGGGTATAGCCCCAGTTCCAGACGGTGGGATAGAGGGTGTTGAAATGGAGTCGCTGCAAACGGCGGACGGCTTGGTTGAGGGATGAACGAGAAAACAGAACGTCGCTGTCTACGTTGGTCAACCACACGCCGCGAATCTCTGTCTGGGGGGCGGATGACAGGGCTACGGGCGTGAGGACAAGACTGAGGGCGATCGCCATACCTAGACCTGCCCAGCCTATCCAGTTCAGTCCGGTTCTCAGGCGATGGAGGGTGGCCAGCAGCGATCGCCCCGCCCCTAGGATCCGGCTCTTGATGTAGTACAATTGTATCAACTTAATCCTGAGGCATGACGGCCATGATTTGATCCACAAAAAGCTGATGGTCGATAACGGGTTTGGTGATGTAGCCATCGGCCCCGCTCTGGGCTAAAAAATGTTCGCGATCGCCCTCCATGGCATGGGCTGTGACCAAAATAATTGGCAGGTCTGCGGTTTCGGGATCGGCCTTCAGCAACTGAGTGATCTTAATGCCATCAACGGGTTTCCCGCGATACATACTCCTTGCTAGGGATACATCCATCAGGATGACGTCCACTTGGTGACCCTGGGCCGCCTCCATCACCTCATCCACATTTTCCGTATGCTTGACCGCCAAGCCCGCTCGCTTTGTCAAAATCTTGGAAAAAACCCGTGCATTCACCGGGTCATCTTCGACGATCAGGACTGTTTTCATGGACAACTCCTCGCAAGCCTTGGGTAGTTTATCAATCAGTGACGTTAGGAAATAGGGGGCAACCTGGGCAGATCGATGGAGATACAACCGGCGATCGCTACCATCGATCATGGCAATCCACATCAATCTTTACCCTAAGACGGGACGCTTTTGAATCTCTGAGCAGAAGACTTGACCAAATCTCTACAAACAGAGCTAGGGCGATCGCCCCGATGGCGATCAACAAGGCGATCAACAATCTGTTTCCATGAGTGTAGCGGATGCAAAGAGCAGGCGATCGCGGCCCTGTCTGGTGTCATCTCTGGGGAGCGATCGCGCTCTTGTCTGAAGATGGCATGAATCTGGTTGCTCAGTCTACGGTAGATACAGGAGCGATACAGTAAGTTGATAGAACAAGTTGATAGAACAGGGTGACCTAGATCCAGGATGGCAGGATGCTCTGGGGGGCGATCGGATCTTGCTCAAAATCCCGCGCCTCCATGGGCAACTCATCGTAGGATACAAGATTGATGCGGCACATCTAGTGTTCAGCCCCTAGCAGATGGCACTGAGATGGTTGCACTCGTCCAAACCTGGCCCAAACCAGCTTGGCTTAAACCAGATTGAATGTAGAATGGGCGATCGCCCTCCGGATGACCGCACCATTGGGAATTTAAGGACAAACTTCATGGCAAAGCAGCTCAATATTCTTTCTTCAGGACAAGTCGTACCCACCGCCTTGCATACCGAGGTGCAGCGTTCCTACTTGGAATATGCCATGAGCGTGATTGTCGGACGGGCTTTGCCCGATGTGCGAGATGGCTTGAAGCCGGTGCATCGCCGCATTCTTTACGCCATGCATGAACTGGGGCTCACCCCCGATCGCCCCTATCGGAAATGCGCCCGGGTGGTGGGGGATGTGTTGGGGAAGTATCACCCCCACGGCGATCAGGCGGTCTATGATGCCCTGGTGCGGATGGTGCAAGATTTTTCCAGCCGCTATCCGGTGTTGGCAGGGCATGGCAACTTCGGCTCCGTGGATAACGATCCACCGGCGGCTATGCGCTACACCGAAACTCGCCTGGCCTCCATTGGCAATGAGGCCTTGCTGGCGGAAATTGGTGAAGCCACGGTGGACTTCATCGGCAACTTTGACAACTCCCAGCAAGAGCCAATTGTCTTGCCGGCCCAGTTGCCCTTCCTGCTGTTAAATGGCTGCTCGGGAATTGCTGTGGGCATGGCTACCAACATTCCGCCCCATCATTTGGGTGAAATTGTCGATGGTCTGATTGCCTTGATTGATCGTCCCACCTTGCCCGATGAGCATTTGCTGGAGATTATTCCCGGCCCAGATTTTCCCACCGGCGGCGAGATTATTGGCACGGAGGGCATCCGCGATGCCTATTTGACGGGACGGGGCAGTATTCCGGTGCGAGGCATTGCCCAGTTTGAAGAGATTCCCGGTGGACGTGGACGGCAGCGGCGATCGGCGATTGTGGTCACAGAACTGCCGTTTCAGGTGAATAAGGCGGCTTGGATTGAGAAGCTGGCCGACTTGGTGAACCAAGGTCGCATCCAGGGAATTTCAGATATTCGTGATGAGAGCGATCGCGATGGTATGCGGGTGGTGATTGAGCTGAAGCGGGAGGCCAATGCCCAAAAAATTCTCAACCGCATGTACAAGATGACGCCGTTGCAAACCAACTTCGGCACCATCATGCTGGCGTTGGTGGACGGGCAGCCGCGCCAAATGCCGCTGCGGGAGGTGCTGCAGCAGTTTCTACAGTTTCGCGAAGAGACGCTCACCCGCCAATATAACCATGAGCTAGAGCGGGTGGAAACTCGCATCCATCTGGTGCATGGTCTGCTCTCTGCCCTAGCCAATTTGGATGAGGTGATCGACATTCTCCGCAGTGCTCCCGATGGCACAACGGCTAAACTGACGCTGCAAAACCAGTTTGACTTTAGCGATCGCCAAGCCGATGCGATTCTTTCCATGCCCCTACGCCGCTTGACCGGTCTGGAGCGCCAAAATCTCCAAACCGAGTATGAAAGTCTCAACCGCCGCCGGGAGGATCTGCGTACCCTGCTGGGCGATCGCCGAGAATTATTGAAGGCGCTGAAAAAGGAACTGCGGGCCCTGAAGCGGCAGCATGGCGATGAACGCCGCACCCGGATTCAGAGCGAGGCTGAGCGGGCAGCGGAATCTCGCCGTATTGATCAACTGCAGGAGGAGGAGGCAACCCAGGCGGAAGAGGTGGTGCTAGAATTCACCAGCCGAGGCTATGTGCAGCGGCGATCGCCCCGGGCGTTTGAAAAGGCCCAAGAACAGCGGGATGTCCAAGAAGCGACCCTGCATGACTATGACGATATTCCCCTGCAGGCGATCGCTGCTACGACGAAGCAAACCCTGTTGGTGTTGACCAGTACCGGCAAGGCCTTCACCGTGAATGTGGCCGATATTCCGCCCACGCCCCGCAACTCTCGGGGCACGGCATTCATCAGCTTGCTGCCGCCGAGTGCCCAAGAAACTCAGGAAGCGATCGCCTTCTATGACATTTTGCCGGAGCATAACGCTCCCGATCTGGTGCTGCTGACCCAACAGGGGCGGATCAAGCGGTTGGCGGTATCTGAGTTGGTGAGCAGCACCAGCCGCGGTCTGACGGCGCTGAAGCTGAAGGAGGGGGATGAGCTGAAGTATGTCACCTTTGCCCGACCAGACGAGCAGATGGTGGTGGGTACGTCGGGCGGACGGGTGCTGCGTTTTGCGGTGGATGATGAGCAACTGCCGATGATGACCCGCACGGCCCAGGGCAATACGGCCGTGCGTATGCGTAAGGGGGAAACCGTGGTGGGCTGTGTGGCGGTTAGACCCAATCAAGCGGTGGTGCTGTTCACCCAGCATGGCTATTTCAAGCGGCTGGCGGTGCAGGATTTGCGCCTAGCCCATCGGGGTGATCTAGGGCTGCAGGCCATGCGATTTGCCCTGAAGACCGATGCCTTGGTCGGGTTGGCTGCCCTCCAGCCGGGACTACACCTAACGTTGCTCAGCGATGCCCAGCGCGCGGCCCAGTTTTCGTCTGATACCGTCGCCAAGGCCCGCGCTACGGAAACGGGCGATCGCCTCTTGAAAGCGAACCGAGGTGAGAAGGTGATCGCCAGTATTGTTTCCTTTACCCCCCAGGACGCGCCGGATCGCTAGGGGATTGTTCCTGGAGTGCCGTCACTTGGGGATGGGCGTGGCGATCGCTGCCGGTGGGCGGGGTAAGCGGAACGAGGTTGCTGCTGGGCGGCCGATGCCATAGGACAGGGCATAGTAGCGGCTCAGCAGCCAGAACCATAGGGCTGGGAAGCGTGGTTCTAGCCAGGGCTGAATCCATTGACTAAAGGCGGGCAGACGTTGGAACAGCCAGCCCAGCAGCGCTCCTAGGGTGAAGGTGATGTAGCTCCAGAGCCAGCGCACCATATCGGCGGGGCCCGCTAGTTCCCAGATCCACGCTAGCAAGGCCGGATTCTTCCAGGCGGCCCGCAGCGCCATGCGGTTAAAGTCCCACCAGCTAGCGCGATCTTTGATGAACCGATTTGCCACCTCCGGCGGCTCGGCGGCCAAGACGCCAAAAAAGGTGTTGAGCATGGCATTGATCATTTGCGGCGGCAGCGATCGCCCCGTCGGCACCATCATGCCTTTGGAGAAAATCCAGGTGACGGCCACATTGCTTTGATAGGCGCGAATCTGATCGAGGTAGGGACGGGTCAACAAATCGTGGCGCAGGGCCGTATCCAGCAAATGGGTGAGGCGGGCCAAGTTGCGTACCAGCGACCCGAAGCCGGTGAACACTAAGGGCGATTGCAGAGATGCAGCATCGCCAATGGCCACTAGGCGATCGAAGGCAACGTGGCGATCGCTGCCGGTGAGGCTGAAGTAGCCGGGAATGTAGCCAAAGGTCGGCTTTTGCCAGACGAGCTGATCGACGTCGCAGCGTCGGTATTCGGGCAGGATGGTGAAAAAGTCTTCATACATCTCCAGCAAGGAGCCAGGATTATCGGGATGTACCTGGTGGTAGTGGAAGAGGTAGAAGGTCAGATCGTCGCCTTGCCCAGGAAACAGTTCCCAAATCAACTGCCGCCCTCGGGAAATATCCCCATGGCTATTGAGCACATCGCCATACTGCTCGTCCCAGACGCCCGGCTCAAAGCCACCGGAAATCACCGCGCCCACCGTAGGGCAAACGCTATCAAAGGAGCGCCCGCCATTCAGTTGCCAAGCGATGGGTGAGGCCGTACCCATGGCATCCACCAAGAGTTGGCCTGCGGCTTGGCGATCGCCCTCAGAAGGTAAATGCCGCGCCTGCACGATCACCTGATCGGTATAGACCGTGGCCTGCTGAAACTCAGTTTCATCCCAGATCTCACCGCCCGCCGCCCGCAGTTTTTCACCGCAGAGGGCCAGCAGCTTGTCTGAATTCAGGGCAATATTCAACACCGTCGGCGTTTGCAGCACCGGCGCTTTGGCCTGGGGTGGGTTATTGGCATCAAAAAACTTGTGAAAGCCGTTCACATATTCGCGGGCGATCAGCGACTCAAATTCCTGCCGCGTAAATAAGCCCAAGTCGAGCAGACTTTCAAACTCCTCCCGCGAAATATTCCACTCGCGGTTCATGCGTCCAAAGGGTAAGCGTTCCAGCAACAGCACCCGATAGCCCAAGCGAGCCATCACCGCTGCATGCAGCACTCCCAGCGCCCCTCCCACATAAATGATGTCGTAGGCGGCCTCCACAGATGGAGCTGAGCCACTTTGGGACACCACCACGGGCTTGGGCTGAGTGGGTTGACGCACACCCTCCCGCCAGCGCTGCTCCCACCAATAGACCCGCCGCAGATCGTAGTCGCCATTGGGCATTTTCTTAAACTGGCGCACCGTTTCGGGATAGTAGGGCGCTAGGGCATCAAAGACCGATTGCTGGGACAGATCCAGAACTGGAGGGGCCGGATACTGATTGGGAAACCGCTGCCGCAGATGCTGAGTCAAGCGTCGTAGCGTGGCTTGTTCTCCCGGAAAGCGGGCATTACCCCAGCGAAACACCTTGAGGTAGGTGGTGCGCTGCAGTGACCAGGTCACCACCGAAAGTTCGCGGGGGAGCTGGTCGGCGGTTTTGGGTTCCCTGGAAGCACCCGATGGATGGTCAAGCTGGATGCGAATGCCGTCGGGTGTCGGTAGCACCTTGCCCACAGTCGGCTCAAAGTCGTGCTGTAGCCAGGTACAAACAGCGGCCGTATCGGGGGTCGGCACCTCTAGATAAAGGATTTCTCTCATCGTAATGATTCAATCAATTCAAGATGGCTACTGCTACAACAGTCCAGAGCGGTGCTGTCCATCGATCCTAATAGAACGAGTGCATCGATCGTCGTTCGCCTCTTAGAACCACGATAGACAAGCATGGGAATTTCTTGTGGACGCCCTAGGGGAACTTCTATCAAGAAGGAGTACAAAACATCGGCAGAGGAATCATCGTATCGGTTTAACAGTACACCTGATTCATCCCGCAGCCACGAGTCTTTTGGGAGATCTTAACGGGGATACCACACTGGATTCAACCACCGGCTTGCCGCTTGAGGTTCCAGTACGCTACACTGCCCAATACCCTGATGGTTAAAAAACGTTACATAGCTCTCATGATCGGATCACAGACATCCGATGGGTTCAAAGAGTCCCTGAATGGGAGATTCTGCCGTACAGTGATGAATAATTCGATGTCTCTCTCCCCCCAGCCTGTGACTAGTCTGAAACCGCCACCTGTAGACTCAGACCTCATCTTAGCGGCGATCGCTCAGGTGATTCGCATGGCCAAAGCTCAGGGGCGATCGCTTGAGGACGTCAAGACAGAATTGCTGACCGATCACAACCTTCTCGATCCAGAACTGCGGCTACTGCTGAGTGAAATCGTCACCCGCGCCTGGGAAGCTTGGCCTACCTGGGAACCTCAAATCCAAGTGGCTCAGCTTTAAGGTTCCCTTAGATTCAAGGCTCTTCGATAGACCATGAAGGAGGCGATAGGGGATCTGGATGGGCCGCGAATCTGCACCCGCAGCACCACATCGATCCCCTAAGTTCCTCGAATCCCGAAGGATTGGTAGACGCTTAGACTTTCTTCAGCCAGCTAAACATGGCGCGCAGATCCTTACCCACTTCTTCAATGGGATGCTCAGCTTCCCGACGACGCATGGCCGTGAAGCCCGGCTTGCCAGCGGTGTTTTCTAGGACAAATTCCCGAGCAAACTGACCGGTTTGGATCTCTTTCAATATCTGCCGCATTTCTGCCCGAGTTTCGTCGGTGATGATCCGAGGACCACGGGTGAGGTCGCCGTATTCTGCGGTGTTGGAGATGCTGTCGCGCATCTTGGCCAAGCCACCTTCCACAATCAGGTCTACAATCAGCTTCACTTCATGCAAACACTCAAAGTAGGCTAGCTCCGGCTGATAGCCAGCATTCACCAAGGTTTCAAAGCCAGACTTGATCAATTCGCTCAAGCCGCCGCAAAGGACAACCTGTTCACCAAACAAGTCGGTTTCGGTTTCTTCCCGGAAGGTGGTTTCTAGAATGCCAGCGCGGGTGCCGCCGACGCCCTTGGCATAGGCCATGGCGCGATCGCGGGCTTGACCCGTAGCGTCTTGGTAGACGGCAAATAGACAGGGCACCCCTTCCCCTTGCTCGTAGGTGCGGCGCACGAGGTGACCGGGGCCCTTGGGAGCCACCATGATCACGTCTACATCAGCGGGGGGAACAATTTGGCCAAAGTTGATGTTGAACCCGTGGGCGAAGGCTAGAATATTGCCCGCTGCTAAGTTAGGGGCGATTTCTGCTTCGTAGATAGCCCGTTGCACTTCATCCGGCAGCAGGATCATAATCAGGTCGGCGGCGGCGGAAGCATCTGCAACCGATTTCACCGCTAGCCCTGCGGCCTCTGCCTTGGCAATGGAGCGACTGCCCGGATACAGCCCGACAATGACGTTTACGCCGCTGTCCTTGAGGTTCAGCGCATGGGCATGACCTTGGGAGCCGTAGCCAATGATGGCAACGGTTTTGCCGTTGAGTAGGTCTAAGTTTGCATCAGCGTCATAGTACATCCGAGCCATGAACGTCTCTCCTTGTCGCGGTAGTCGTTGCGAAGTTTTAATAAATTGCCAGTCTTTAATCCTATCAAGAAACCGGACAGTGCTCCAATCCATGATTAAGCTGTCGATCATTCATCAAGGGGCGATCGCTGCCCAGCCCATCCAGAGCATCTCGATATCGTTCCTACGCTGAGCGTGGGAATACCCCAGCGGTGCTCCTGCGCCCAGATCTCTATCGTCGCAGAAGAATAGCCGCAGGAGCGCTGGTACCATAAGCGCTGGCACCCTAATCATCAAGGGGCGCGCTGCCCAGCCCAACCAGAGCAGCTTAGGTCTAGGGGAGCCTATCTCCAGTCGAGGCCGTTCTGAGGGTTCCTCCCCCAGCAGGACGGCGGAAGCGGAATGGGCGGGCTATGATAGGAATCAGTGTTGACATTTCTTAATAATCTCGGATGACATGGCTGTTTTTTTGCCCGACTTGAGCGATCGCATCCATCACGTTAAGCAACAGTCCAGGCAGTTCCTGAAGGACAAGGTGCTGTTTGGCAATGAGCCGAGTCCAGAACTGACAGCCATTTTGCTGGTGTATTTTGTCCAGGGCATCCTAGGGCTGGCCCGGTTGGCGGTCAGCTTTTTCCTGAAGGATGATCTAGGGCTGAGTCCGGCTCAGGTGTCTGCCTTGATGGGGATTGCGGCCCTGCCCTGGGTAGTGAAGCCGCTGTTTGGCTTCATGTCTGACGGATTGCCGATTTTTGGCTATCGGCGGCGTCCCTACCTGATTTTGGCAGGGTTGTTAGGTGCGGGATCGTGGTTGTCTCTCGCGTTGGTGGTGAATACTGCCTGGGCGGCAACGGTGGCGATCGCCCTCAACTCCCTCTCGGTGGCCATCAGTGATGTGATTGTGGATTCCTTGGTGGTGGAACGGGCCCGCAAGGAATCCGTTGCCAAGGCCGGATCGCTGCAGTCGGTTTCTTGGGGAGCGTCCGCCCTGGGAGGCTTGCTGACCGCCTACTTCAGCGGTGTGCTGCTGGAATATTTCAGCACCCATGTGGTGTTTGGCATCACCGCCGTGTTTCCGCTGATCGTGACCCTCGTGGCGGGGCTGATTGCCGAAACGCCCATCCAGTCGTCCTCAGAATGGGCCGTTGTTGCCCGGCAGGTGAAGCAGCTCAAGGGCGCTATCCGCCAGCCAGCCATTTGGATGCCCACGGCCTTTCTCTTCCTTTGGCAAGCGACCCCCAGCTCCGATTCCGCCTTTTTCTTTTTCATTACCAATGATCTAGGCTTTCAGCCAGAGTTTTTGGGACGGGTGCGTCTGGTCACCAGTATGGCGGCGCTGCTGGGCATTTGGATGTTTCAGCGGTTCTTCAAATCGGTGCCCTTCCGCACCATCTTCTTTTGGACGACTATTGCCTCCACCCTGTTGGGAATGACCACTCTGCTGCTGGTCACCCATGCCAACCGCGCCATTGGCATTGATGATCAGTGGTTTAGTCTCGGCGATAGCCTCATTCTGACCGTGCTGGGGGAAATTGCCTTTATGCCGGTGCTGGTGCTGGCGGCACGCATCTGTCCCGCCGGCATCGAGGCTACCCTATTTGCCCTGCTGATGTCGGTGAGCAATCTGGCGGGGCTGGTGTCCCATGAGTTGGGAGCGCTGCTGACGGCTTGGTTAGGGATTACTGAGTCGAATTTTCAGAATCTTTGGATTTTGGTAGTCATCACCAACTTCAGTACTCTGCTGCCCCTGCCCTTGCTGCGCTGGCTGCCGGAAGATCAGCAAGCGATCGCCTCTGAGTCACCAGAACCAACCCCCGAGGTTGCGGTTGTGAGTTCCCAAACCTAAGTTATTCCCCCCAACGTATCGGTCGTAGCCTGAAGCGAACGCTCGTTACGTTGATGTTCCCGTATGTTCAGCGGTCTAGTGATACTGTATGCCAACTCCATCGACTCCATCATCAAGCCTGCCTCAGGCGATCGCTTCCGATCGTTCCTATAGCCGCCAAGACTGGCAAAAGGGTTATCAATCGCTGACTAGCGAACAGGATTACTGGATTGACGACGTCCAGGGTACGATCCCGGCTGATCTGGAAGGTACCTTATTTCGCAACGGCCCAGGACAGTTAGAGATTTACGGACAGCCCCTGCAGCATCCCTTTGATGGTGATGGCATGATCAGCTCCATTGCCCTATCCCAAGGACGGGCCTATTTTCGCAATCGCTTCGTGCGCACCCAAGGTTTTGTTGAGGAGCAAGCAGCGGGTAAAGTACTGTATCGCGGCACCTTTGGCACCCAGAAACCTGGGGGCTGGCTCGCCAATGCTTTTGATTTTCGTCTCAAAAATATCGCGAATACCCAGGTTATCTACTGGGGTGAGAAGCTGCTGGCTCTCTGGGAAGCAGCCGAACCCCACCGCCTCGATCCCCATACCTTAGATACCTTAGGGCTGGAATATTTTGATGGAGTCTTGCAGCCAGGGCAGTCCTTCGCGGCCCATCCCTGGATTGATCCAAGCTGCGATCGCTATGGGGGAGAGCCATGTTTGGTGAACTTTGCGGTACGCCCTGAGGGCCGTTCTACCCAGATCACGGTCTACGAGCTAAATAGAGCCGGACAGGTGACCTGGGAGCGATCGCAATCTGTGCCTGGATTTGCGTTTATCCACGACTTCGCGATCACGCCAGATTACTGTATCTTTTTCCAGAATCCCGTAGACTTTAATCTCCTACCCTTTGCCTTGGGGTTAAAGGGCGCGGCGCAATGCATCACCTTCCAAGCCCAGAAACCCACCCAGGTGATCCTAATTCCTCGGCATAGCGATCGCCCAATGCAGACCCTGGCCATGCCCGCCGGTTTTGTCTTTCACCATGCCAATGCCTTCCAAGACGGCGACGATTTGGTGATAGATTCCATCTGCTATGCCGACTTTCCCACGGTGGAGCCCAATCAAGATTTCCGCCAGGTTAACTTCGATCGCCTGCCTGCCGGACAGCTCTGGCGTTTCCGAATGCAGCCCGCCAGCGGCACCATTCAACGACAGTTGCTGGACGAACGCTGCTGCGAATTTCCCACCCTGCACCCTGACCATGTGGGACGCCCCTACCGCTATGCTTACCTAGCCGCAGCCCATCACCCCACAGGCAATGCGCCGCTGCAGGCGATCGCTAAAGTTGACCTAGAAACAGGCGATCGCCATCTGTGGAGCGCGGCCCCGCGAGGGTTTACCAGTGAGCCGGTGTTTGTGCTCAAGTCTCATACCTCCAGTCCCCAACCGGAGGATGCTGGTTGGCTGCTTACCTTAGTATTTGACGCAGAACAGGAACGTTCTCACCTGGTGATCTTGGATGCAGAGGATTTAGGACGGGGGGCGATCGCTGATCTCTGGCTCAAGCACTCTATTCCCTACGGTCTGCACGGCACCTTCACCCCCCATTATTTCGGCCCAGCCTTACGTCCGCGATCGCTCTAGACCCAGTTGAATTAACTGGTGTAACAGATCGGGAACGGCAACCCCCGACGCTTCCCAGAGCATGGGATACATACTGGTGGCGGTGAAGCCGGGGAGGGTATTGATTTCGTTGATCAGCACCTCGTCGGTGGCCTCCACGTAGAAAAAGTCTACCCGCGCAATGCAGGCTCCATCTAGGGCCAGGAATGCCTTAATGGCCATGTCTTGAATACGGCGAGTAACGGCCTCCGGTAACTTAGCCGGAATATGGAGTTGGGCTAGTCCTTCCGTGTATTTGGTTTCGTAGTCGTAAAAATCGCTGTCGAAGCTAATTTCACCCACCACCGATGCCTTGGGCTGATCATTACCTAAAACAGCACATTCCACCTCCCGCGCCGTCACCCCAGCTTCCACAATAATCCGGCGATCGTAGCTGGCGGCACTGTCTAGAGATGCTTCCAGTTCCGATCGCGATCGCACCTTGGAGATACCCACGGAGGATCCCAAATTCGCCGGTTTCACAAAGCAGGGATAGCCTAACTCGGCCTCAATGTCATCACAGAGTTTAGGAAACACACAGGGATTTGACCATACTTCAGCACGGGTGACGCCTCGATAGCGTACCTGGGGCAGACCTGCCTGGGCAAAGGCACTTTTCATGGCTAACTTATCCATAGCTACAGATGAAGTCATCACGCCGCAGCCCACGTAGGGCACCTGCATCAGTTGCAGCAATCCCTGCAGCGTTCCGTCTTCGCCGTTGGGGCCATGCAGCACCGGAAACCACAGATCCACCTCGTGAACACCGGCGGGAAACTGCCAGCGGTTCACCACGCCGTCATCGTCCCCTAACGCTTGACCAGACTCCAGCACCGACTGGGCGCGATCGCTGCCCTGCCATAAGCCATTTTTCTGAATATAAAACGGCACCACCTGATAGCGATCGCTATTCTCCGCCGTCGCCAAACCCCGAGCGATCGCCCTGGCTGAGCTAATCGACACCTCATGTTCCCCCGAACAGCCACCAAACAAGAGTCCAACTCGCAGCTTTGTCATAGCATGACCTCCTCACCTTCAATCTGTGGCTAATATGCTACACCAAGCTACGCCATGGATCGGCATAGGGCGATCGCAACCGGGGTCTGGCGGAGGCGATCGGGTTGGCTGAACCGCCTACCGTAGGGCAGGAATGAGGGGCGTACCCGTGAGGCTAAAGGCGCGAATTTCCGTGATCTTCACCGACACCACCTGCCCTTTGAGATCATCAATGGAGCCGGGGAAGAAGGTGAGCCGATTACCCCGCGTCCGCCCCATCACTTGAGTGGGATCTTTCGTATTTTGGGCTTCCACCAACACCTCTTCCACTCGACCTAGATAGCGCTGCGATCGCTCACTGGCCTGCACCGAGACCAGATGATTTAACTGCTGGAGGCGATCGCGCTTCACTTCTTCCGAGAGCTGGTTATCCCACAGGGCGGCCGGGGTGCCAGGGCGAGGAGAATAGGCGGCGGTGTTCACTTGGTCGAAGCCAATATCCTCCACCAACTTTAGCGTTTTCTCGAACTGGGCATCGGTTTCCCCAGGGAAGCCAACGATGGCATCCGCGCTAATGGACGCATCCGGCATGTATGACCGAATCAGGTCAATAATGCGGCGGTAGCGCTCATGGGTATAGCCGCGAGACATGGCCTTGAGGATGTCATTATCGCCCGACTGAAAGGGCACATGGAAATGTTCGCAAACCTTCGGCAATTCAGCACAGGCGCGAATCAGCCGCTCGGTGAAGTAGCGAGGATGGCTGGTGGCAAAGCGCAGCCGTTCAATACCGGGGATATCGTGGACAAAGTACAGCAAATCGGTGAGGGTATGCAGATGACGACCCTCAGGGGTGGTGCCCGGCAGGTCGCGCCCATAGGCATCAATATTCTGCCCCAGCAACGTCACTTCTTTGAACCCTTGCTGGGCGAGTTCTTCCATCTCGGTGCGAATGGCCTGGGGCGATCGCGACTGTTCCACACCCCGCACATTGGGGACAACACAATAGGTGCAGCGCTCATTACAGCCATAGATGACATTCACCCAAGCCGTCACATCACTATCGCGCCGAGGCTTGGTGATATCTTCCACAATATGGATGGGCTCCGTAGCCACCACCTGACTGCCGTTAAACACCTGCTCCAAAAGATCCTGCAGGCGATTGGCGTGCTGGGGCCCCATGACCAAATCTAGTTCTGGAACCCGTCGTAAGAGCGACTCTCCTTCCTGCTGGGCTACACAACCCGCCACAATCAAGGTCAAATCCGGCTGCTCATGCTTGCGCCTAGCCTGCCGACCTAGGTAGGAGTAAACCTTTTGCTCGGCGTTGTCGCGGATGGTGCAGGTGTTGTAGAGCACCAAGTTGGCGTCATCTGGCGATTCTGACCATTCAAAGCCCATCGACTCCAGAATGCCAGACATCCGTTCGGAGTCGGCTTTGTTCATCTGGCAACCAAAGGTGGTGATGTGATAACGACGGGCGGCAGTGGTCATGGCAGGGTCAGGCTGGTGGGTGGGTATTGCAATGAGAAGTTAGCGCCATCAAGCGATCGCGCTTCAGCCTAAACATTATAGCGATTGGATGGGCATCCTCCAATCTGGGAGACGACGGGAGAGGAGTAAGTGCCTGATGTGCGAACCTGAAAGGAAAAGTGACGTTGCTGCAATAGGCGACTCTATTCGAGGCAAGAGACTCACTAGTTGTCTATATGCTGCGCCGTCTCAATTTGGATGTTTCTAGTCACTGGTGAATTAAGTGGATATGGACATGAAACAATCAACTTATTATCTTTCCATCTACTCAAAATATACTCAAGAAAATCTGGAATAGGTTCTGAAGCGCAAATTAGCGAAAGCTCTTGTCCTGCTTTTGTGAGCGAAACGTGCCCCAGTTCTAACTGGTTATTCTCTCCGGCAGGAAATTCAATATTAATAGCTGCTTCATAGTAAAAGGCAGGATAATGCTTTGGGAGTCCAGTTCGCTCATATACACCAATAAGACTGAAATTAATCAAGCCAATACTATCTAAATGCTCCAAGGCATCAAAACTGATTCCATGATCTGTATAGATTGAATCTTGCTCATTATATACTAATGGAAATGGAAACACTTGATCTAGAAACCAGCTGAATCGGCATAAAGTACTAAAGAGTAAAGCATCTGTTTTGTCAAGTGAACCCAGTATATCAATTGTACGCTTCGAGTAACTACCAGGAGAGTTTGCCTCTCCAGCCAACAATTTTGCCCACAAAGATTGCATTTGCTTGTCTGATATAAGACGGCATTTATCAAAGAAGTTTGTAATCCAATCATCCTCGACACTCTTAGGGTCTGCATCTTCTCTAAGGCAAGGCAAAGCTTTGGCAGTTATAGACTCGATGTTGTCTTGCTTTTTTGCTTCTTCAAGGAGGAACCGGTTCAAAGCTCGACGTTGCAATTCACTTATCTCAAGCTGATTAATAGCTTTTATTCTTTCAGCATCGGCTTCTGCACGCGCAATTCTTCTTATTTGAGATGGCTTAGATAATCCTCCAATAGCATCTGATATCTTTTCAATTAGAACAACCGCAGGTTTTGAGATATCCCCGAAATTAATTAAGGAATTGCCGTCGCTCATAATCTTGATAACTCAATTTTTCTGTTAGCACTTGTGCTCACTACACTATAGCAATTTCATATGATTACGTCAGACTGGGCTGAGTGATGCTCAATATCTAGCAGGCATCTTTGATGTCGCACCTTAATTAGAGTTTTCTGATCTTTGTTCAGCAGGCTCTAAGATATGCTGAGATAGATAGCTTTGATATCGTCACCAAGATCTCTCAAGCATTCGATTCATTAACAGAGAGGCTGTTAACGAATTAAGTGTAAAGTTTTCAGCCAAGTTGGACGTTCTTTTGTTAGAAAAGATACAGCCCTATGCTTGGAGTTGCCTTGATGAGTGATCCTGTATTATTGACCGCTAGCGCGATCGCCACGATTGCCCTGCAAAAGTTCCTAGAGTCGGGGGCGGGGAAGTTGGGCGAAAAGTATACGATGGAAGCGATCGCCAAAATGGAAAGCTTGCTCAAGCGCATCTGGACGAAGCTGCGCGGTAAGCCCCGGATTGAAGAGGTCAAAGCCTCGGTTGAGAAAACCCAAACCATTACGCCAGAACAGATTAATCAGATTGCGGCCTATTTGCAGGTGGCGATGGATGACGACCCTCAGTTTGCTGATGAGATTCGCTTGATGGCTCAGGAGATTAATGCTGGAAAGCTGCAAGACAATAGCAACATGGTGCAGAATGTGACCGGCAACAACAATATGAATGTCCAGGCCAAAGCGGAGCAAGGGGGTAAGCAGTGGATTGCTGAAAAGCAGTATTTTGGTACGTCTGAGTCAGACTAGGAGGCACCCAGATCCCCGATTTGCCCAGATCCCCGATTTGCCCAGATCCCCGATTTGCCCAGATCCCCGACTTTTTCAAAAAGTCGGGGATCTTAACCCCGCCGCTGATGTGTTACTCGACTTGGTGATTGCTCTTATGGATGTTAACGCTCAGGCAAATGACGGTGGAAAGCAATGGATAGCCCAAGAGCAGCATTTCCATAACTATCCTCCAACTCCTCAAGAAATTGTTGGCATCCCCCACAATCTCCCCTACAGCGGCGTTGCCCAATTTGTGGGACGTGATGACGATCTGGAATCTTTGCACCAGCAGCTCCAGTCGAGCGCTACCGTGGTCATTTCCGCCGTGGCGGGGATGGGCGGCATTGGTAAGACCGAACTGGCTCTGCAATATGCATATCAGCAGCTAGAGGCAAATGCGTATCCTGGCGGTATTTGTTGGCTAGAGGCACGGCAGGATGTGGGGTTGCAAATCGTGTCCTTTGCCAGAGCCAACTTGGGACTGGTGATGCCCGATGGACTGGACTTGGCGGAACAAGTGGCGTTTTGCTGGCAGCGCTGGCCTGCTAAACCGACCCTGCTGATCTTGGATGATGTGCAGGCCTATCAAGACATTGCCCCGTTTTTGCCGCCACCCCGATCGCAGTTCAAACTCTTGCTAACGTCGAGGTCGCGCTTTGGTAGCCCGGTCAACAATTACGACATCCAGGTGCTGAGTGCAGAAGCATCGTTAGAGTTGTTGCGATCATTGGTGGACGATGGGCGAATTGACCAGGATATCCCCCAAGCCGAGCAACTCTGTGAGTGGTTGGGCTATTTGCCCTTGGGCTTGGAACTGGTGGGGCGGTATCTGGCGGAGGATCAGGATGTGACGATGGCTGTGCTCTGGGCGCGGTTGCAGAAAAAACGGCTGGAGGTGCAGGCACTGCGGGACACCTACCCCGGCATGACCGCATCGCTCAGCGTAGCGGCGGCGTTTGAGCTGAGTTGGGAACGGCTGGATGAGGATGCCCAACGGGTCGCCAAGCTGCTGAGTCTATTTGCCCCGGCCGCAATTCCCTGGACTCTGGTGCAGCAGTGTTGGCCGGAGTGGGATGAGGAAGCCGTGGCTACGGTGCGAAACAAGCAGCTCCTGAATCTGCATTTGCTGACCCGGACGGAGGATGGCCACTATCAACTGCATCAACTGCTGCGGGAGTTTTTTGCCACCAAGCTGACCGGGGAGGAACGGCAGCACATGAAAACAGCCCTAGCCACCACGATGATTGCCGTGGCAAAACAAATTCCCCAAAATCCGACGCTGGCGCAGATTCAGGCAGTGCAGGCTGCCATCCCGCACCTGAAGGCAGTCGCCACCGACTTGATGCAGATTAACACAAGGGAGGAACTGTACCTGCCCAAAGAAGATAATCTAACTACGGTGTTTACTCGGATTGCGTGGTTTTATAAAGGTCAGGGACTCTACGCAGAAGCAGAGCCTTGGTTAAAGACTTGTTTGACCGTGGTGCGATCGCTCCTCGGCGATAACCATCCCAACGTCGCCACCAGCCTCAACAATTTGGCAGGACTCTATGAGTCTCAGGGGCGCTACGAGTTAGCCGAACCGCTCTTGCAACAGGCGCTGGAGCTAATGCGATCGCTCCTCGGCGATAACCATCCCGACGTCGCCACCAGCCTCAACAATTTGGCACTACTCTATAATGACCAGGGACGCTACGAGTTAGCCGAACCACTCTACCAACAGGCGCTGGAACTTCGGCGATCGCTCCTCGGCGATAACCATCCCGACGTCGCCGCCAGCCTCAACAATTTGGCAACACTCTATGATGCCCAGGGGTGCTACGAGTTAGCCGAACCGCTCTACCAACAGGCGCTGGAGCTTCGGCGATCGCTCCTCGGCGAGAACCATCCCGACGTCGCCGCCAGCCTCAACAATTTGGCAGGACTTTATAAGACACAGGGGCACTACGAGTTAGCCGAACCGCTCTACCAACAGGCGCTGGAGCTTCGGCGATCGCTCCTCGGCGATAACCATCCCGATGTCGCCACCAGCCTCAATAATTTGGCAGCACTCTATTATGCCCAGGGGCGCTACGAGTTAGCCGAACCGCTCCTCAAACAGGCGCTGGAACTTCGGCGATCGCTCCTCGGCGATAACCATCCCGACGTCGCCGCCAGCCTCAACAATTTGGCAGAACTCTATAATGACCAGGGACGCTACGAGTTAGCCGAACCGCTCTTGCAACAGGCGCTGGAGCTACGGCGATCGCTCCTTGGCGAGAACCATCCCGACGTCGCCGCCAGCCTCAACAATTTGGCACTACTCTATCGAACACAGGGTCGCTACGAGTTAGCCGAACCGCTCTACCAACAGGCGCTGGAGCTAATGCGATCGCTCCTCGGCGATAACCATCCCAACGTCGCCGCCAGCCTCAATAATTTGGCAGCACTCTATCATGCCCAAGGGCGCTACGAGTTAGCTGAACCGCTCCTCAAACAGGCACTAGAACTGATACGCTCGCTCCTTGGCGATAACCATCCCGACGTTGCCGCCAGCCTCAACAATTTGGCCGTCCTATATGCCAATCAGGAGCGCTACGAGTTAGCCGAACCGCTCTACCAACAGGCACTAGAACTGATACGCTCGCTCCTCGGCGATAACCATCCCGACGTCGCCGCCAGTCTCAACAATTTGGCCATCCTGTACGCTAATCAGGGTCGATTGACTGAAGCAGAACCCTTGTTGGCGCAAGCGTTAGCCATGTATCAGCAGCGTTTGGGCAACCAGCATCCCTACACAGTCGGAACGCAGCAGAGTTTAGACGTGTTGCGGCAAATGATGGGCCGGTCAACTTAGAAAGCAGAGCGATCTCTGCTAGGACGGCTACGATCATTGTTCCCATAAGGTGCGATTGTACGTCTAGTGAAACCACTGCAATTATATTTGAGAGCAATAGCGCTTGCTGTTAGAGCGATCGTCAGTACGTTTCATCACCCGCGAGTTTGTCGGATTTGGGCGATCGCATCTGCTAGTGAAGGGTCGGCTAATAACGTGGGGCGATCGCGGGTATCGTCTCCGCTACCTGAATGTTGCAAAAACGCACCATTTTTACCACACCCTTGTCTATCCACTACACTAGAATTCATACCTCATGATTGCCAGGTTTCTATGCAAGTCAAAGACCTCACCATTGATGAACTCAAAGACCTAATCCGTGAAACTGTCTTAGAGGCCCTTGAAGACTTGGTACCCGATCCAGATGCCAAATGGACAGTCAAACCAGAGTTTGAACAAAGCCTCATGGCAATTCGCAATCGTCGAAAAACTGGAAACACAGGTATTTCAGCAGAAGACGTTGCCCGTCGGTGATCTAGAAAAGCTCTCGCAAAACGACTAGGCTTGTCCATCGTAAATCCTGGCGATCGCTCTCCTCTTTACACCAAGGGCGATCGCTTTTTGGGACTCATGAAGGGCGATTCTCTGTGAGACGGCAAAGGCGATCGCTTTTGGTCATGACATGTCGGTTCATAGAGGGGGGCGATCGTAATTCTCTTGAAACTCATGCTCGATGACGCCTAGCTTTGACGATTAGAACCATCGCCAGAAATAAGAAGCATCCCAGAACAGACACCAGTGTTTCATGGATATTGGGTGAGATAAATACGATAAATCCTTGATCTTTAATTAGGGCAGCGAAGCTGGAGACGCAAAACGGCATCAGATAGAGCCTGAAGGTCTGCCAAGGATCGCGCTTGCCAGAGGAAACGCTCAATAATAAGCCAGTGCCCACGACAGCGCTAATGCCCGCCGAATTCACCCAGATCTTAGGTGATGGATCGAAATAGAAGAAAACCGTTACGCCATACCAAATTAAATAACACCAGAGAACCATCTTTCCTGGCTTGATCGCCTGCAGATATTGAATGAATCCCTTCATGCGTGGCTTCAGAGATTTGGATAAGCTGCTTTAACTGGGGACGATAGGAATAATTAAGCGACTCAGCACGCGTTCATCTTCTAGCTTAAAGAGCGTGAATTCACCTCCAACGGTTTCCATTAATGATTGACAGATAGCCAGATGGAGTCCTGGCGGATAGTCGAGGGTGGAGGGCATGAGGAGATCCTGCGATCGCCCTATGTGCAGTTCTTCCACCAATCGCGGTTCAATCACGCCATTGTCTGTAATCGATAGCTCCAGCCATTGGGCATCCAAGGGGCGACACCAAATATCGAGTCGTCCACTATTGGGCGATCGCCGACAGGCAAAGAGTAAAATCTCATGGAGGACAAACTCGATCTTGCCAATATCTCCCCCCACGGTTAGCGTTTCTTCGTTATGTACCTGAGACCAGAGCTGGCGTTGCTTAATCAGATGATCCACCCGCTCTAGGGCACGGCGCAGCAGGGTAGGCAGAGGCGTTGTCTCCACCTCGGTGCGCAGTTGCCATTGCTCATATTTCAGCACGGGCACCATGGAGGAAAGGGTATTGCCAAGCTGGCGGAGAATTTGGTGATACCGCATACTGGCGAGGGCATCTTTTTGATGGCTGAGGTCGTTGAGGCGTTTAATTCCGACGCCTAAGGTACGATAAATTTCTTCAATGCGGCGTTGCTTATACCAGTTGAGGCGTTCTAGGGCCTCTCGTTGATTATTTAAGGTTTTGGTGAGCAAGAGGTAGCGTCGCGACCAAGCGAGCTGACCGACTAAGCTACTGAAGGCATCAAGCTGTCGTTCTAGCCAGTAGCGATCGAAGCAGTCGGCCACTAGGGCCACGCCGGTGGGTTCATGGTCGGGCGAGGTGCGCAGGGCCATCACCAACACCTGTCCAATTTCTGAGCCGCTCAGCCATTGACGGGTTTCCACAGAAAATTCATTGCTGCTAATGGAAACAACGCTGTCGGACTTCAGGGCCCACTGCACCAATAGATCGGTATGGATTTTAATTTTTTTATCTGCGTTGAGGACATAGTGATTATTACCCACCGCTGCCGCAGAGATTTGGGCTTCCTTACGTCCTGGTAGCCAAGTGATCAGGGCTGCCAACGGCACTTGCAACACATTGGCCATCTGCTGCATGGCGGCCTCTTCTAGCTGATCTAGATCATGGATCTGCTGCATGGCCGCCAGACCCCATTGAATGGTCTGGTAGGCTTTTTGCTGCTGCTCGGTTTGGCGCTGTAGTTGCCATTGGTGGAGAATCAAGCCCACTTGCCGGCTCACGACTCGCATCAGCTCCCGTTCATCCCGTCCCCAGGTGCGGGTGGATTCATTACCCACCATCACCACGCCTTCTAGAGGGTTATCCACCGCCGTGTTGCACACTAGGACAGACTGCACACCGGCGGTTAGCAACACTTCCCGCCAAGCCATGAGTTTCAGGTCATCGGAGAGGTTCTCAATGCTGACGGCCTCGGTACTGCGCTCTAGCATTTGCCAGTCTACTTGGTTGAGGCGTTCTAGGAAGGCTGGTAATGAGGGACAGTGGGGGGCTTGGTGCTGGTAGCAAACCTCGAACTTTTCTTGGTCGGGATTGTAGAGCAACACCAAGAACCACTGGGTTTTTAAGCGCTGGGCGATTTGTTCTGCCGCATCGTGCAGGGTTTTTGTCCAGTCGTCTTCACTGTAGATGGCGCGGGTGAGTTCGGCGGTGAGCAGTTGATCGTTTTTGACTTGCTCAAGGGTAGTTTCAAGGGTTTCTAAGGGGGCTGTGATCGCCGCAATTTGGGCAGCGGCCTGCAGGTAGCTTTTTTCTTGTTCTGTCCAGATATGGGCTTTCTGGCTTTCTACGGATAGAAAACCCAGGAGTTGGTTTTGGAATAGGATAGGCGTGGCGAGGAGCGATCGCGCCTGGATACGCTGCATCAGCCGGCCGGTCAAATCAGCCTTGAGGGTGCCGTTGGCTTCACCGATGGCGATGGTTTGATCGGCCATGAGGGCTTGATAGAAAGCACTGACGTCTTCAACGGGAATGGGAGCGATCGCTCGCATGTCTCGGGAAATGACACCGCGATCCGGGCGGCTGGCTCGCTGCCAAAATTCATAGCGCTGGGGTTCAAACCAGTAGATGTTGGTGCGGTCGAGCCCAATAAACTGATGGGTGGCTTCGACGACGGCATCGAGCCGCTCTTGCAGGGTGGGCAGCGATCGCAGGTGGTTTAAAAGATGGAAAAGCGGTTCGGCTGGGCGCTTCACCTGTTGACGAATCTGCTCGGCTTCAAGGTGATGCACCGCTAGGGCCAGTTCTCCTAACACCATCGAGAGTCGCGCCTTTTCCTCCGACTGGGGAGAAACGCCCCATAGGTGGGAGCCAAGAATGGTTACCCCTAGGCAGCGATCGCGATGGCGAATCGGAAAAATGACCGTGCCTTGAATATTATGCTGTTGGGCAATGGTGCGCCACTGCCCCGCCCTAGTTTCTTCCCGTAGATCGGGCACCCCCACCGGGCGCTGCTGGATCACCACCTGTTCTAGCAAGTCACCGGGCTGCAGATCTAGTTTTTGCTGAATGAAGGGCGCGGTCGCCGCCGATGGCATCAGCCCCGCACAGCCCTGTATGGTGTGCCCTACTTGGTGATAGAGACCAATCCAGATCAGCGCATACTGAAATTCCGATCGCAAATAGTCCAACGCAGCCTGAGCTAGCCCTCCTAGGGTGTCTTGCTCCCGTAGCGACTGCAAAGCGCGACCAAGTGCGACTAGTTGGCGCTCATAATCGGATAGATCTTTTTGCGAACCCATGGATATGAACTCCCCCTCAGGTTGGGATGGCCCTGACATCAAGGACACGATGTCCAGAGCATCCCTCAGGCATGATGTGGCTATCAGTCATGATGAACATAGTTGACTACAGGGTGATGGATGTCATTCAGGATGAACTATTGAGGATGACCCGTGACGTATGCAGGGGGTGAACCCTTGCTTAACCTAGGTTAGACCTAGAGCCGGAAGATTCGAGGCAACGTCAGGTTTTCTGCGTAACGTTTCTGTGTAACACAGACGGAGTTCCCAATCCGGTTGACTGTTCTGGGTTGACTGCTCTTGCCTACATAGATTAGGAACATCCACAAACTCCCTGAAGCTGGCGTTGCACATGCAGATAGACGCCTATAGATGCTCATACGATCGCCCTATCCTATTGTCAGCATTCTAAGCGGGTTTAGCCACAAAGCCGAGGCATCATCAAGGATAGAATCCTGAAAACCTTTGCGTTGATAGGCATCCAAGAGGCTCTGTTCCCTAAGCTACCGTAAATCGAGGCTGGAATCATGGCGGTTGTGCTACAAAACATAGACCGGTCTTGGAGACATGGGCATCAGCGATCGCTCACCAATCTAACGCGGTTGTCCTTGTATACTGACGATTGTTCAAAGTATGCCCGCATTTTGACCCCAACCGTCGTTCTCCATGGTGAACCGTGAATCTTTACCGCACCAGCTTGCGCCCGCTTTTATTTTCTGGGATTGTGTCTGATCCTGAATGGCTCCACGAGTCTACTCTAAAGCTCCTCGGTTGGCTAAGTCAGGCCCAGACCCAGCCCGCCTCAGCCATGGCGATCGCCCGCCTCATCCAGCATCAGTTGCACGACAACTATACCTACCAGCATCCCGCCCTAGAGCAATCCCTGTGGGGGATGTCCTTTGCCAATCCCGTGGGTCTAGCGGCAGGGTTTGATAAAGACGGGGTCGCAACGGGCATTTGGCCCAGCTTGGGGTTTGGGTTTGCTGAACTAGGAACGGTCACCTTCCATGCCCAGCCAGGCAATCCTCAACCTCGGCTGTTTCGGCTGATTCAAGATGAAGCGGTGCTGAATCGGATGGGGTTTAATAACCAAGGTGCTGCGGCCTTAGCCCAGCGGTTGCAGGCGGCTTGGGGGGAGACAGACTGCCCCATTCCCTTGGGCATCAACCTCGGCAAGTCGAAAATCACGGCGTTAGACGATGCGGCGGACGACTATCGCCAAAGTTTCCGGCTCCTGAAAGACCTAGGGCGCTACTTTGTGGTCAACGTGTCGTCGCCCAATACGCCGGGGCTGCGATCGCTGCAATCTACGGAACAGCTCACGGGCATTCTGCAGGCGCTCTCGGAGGAAAATCAACAGCAGAAGCCCATCCTGGTGAAAATTGCTCCGGATCTAGACTGGGAGGCGATCGCGGCGGTCGTAGATCTGTCGTTGACCTATAAGCTGGCGGGCATTATCGCCACCAATACCACCATCCAGCGGGATGGTCTCAAGACCCAGGTGATTGCCAAAACGGGCAATCCGATCACCCAAGAAGCAGGCGGCATCAGCGGTGCGCCGTTGCGATCGCGCTCCACGGAGGTGATTCGCTTCATCGCCCAGCAGACCCAGGGCAGCCTGCCGATCATAGGTGTGGGCGGCATTTTCACGGCGGCGGATGCCTGGGACAAAATCACGGCGGGGGCCAGCTTGGTGCAGGCCTACACTGGCTTGGTCTATGAAGGGCCGGGCATGGTGCGCAGCATCCTGGAGGGTTTGGTTCAGCGCTTGGAGCAGCAGGGCATGAAGCATATTCAGGAGGCGATCGGCAGCGGTCTGACTTGAGCGATGTTGGTCTCTACGCTGTCTTAACAGAGACCAGACTGTGGGACTAGCTGCGGATCCAATCGGTCACGCCACCGGGTTTATCAATCAGGGTGATGCCTTGGGTTTGCAACTGCTCACGAATGCGATCGGCCTCTGCAAAGTTCTTCGCCTGCTTGGCGGCTAACCGCTGCTGGATTAACAGGCTAATCGCAGCATCGTCGATACCCGCGCTGGCATCCTCATCCTTCGGCTTGGCTTCAAGACCCAGCACCTGAGCCAGGCACACTAGGGTTTGCCACTGATGGCGCAACTCGTCCGCCGCTGCGTCGGGCTTCCCGGTATGCCGGATCACATTGCCCTGTCGCCGCAGTTCTTTGGCCAGCTCAAACACTACGGCCAAACCACCGGGGGTGTTGATGTCATCGTCCATGGCCTGCTGGAAGCGCTGCACCGCGTCACTGGAACGGTCAATATGCATGGCTGCTGGATCACCAAAGGAGCGATCGCCCCGATCGGCCCAGCCCAGCGCTTCGCCAAACTCATAGCCAAACAGCAGACCATCGGTGAGGGTTTCCCAGCTATTTTGGGCCGCTTGAATCGCCTCGGCGGTGAAGTCAATGGGCTTGCGATACTGGGCCTGCAGCACAAACAGCCGGATCGCCATGGGATCGGGTGCCTGGGGTGCATCCAGCAACTGACGAATGGTGGTGAAATTGCCGAGGGACTTTGACATCTTCTCGCCACCCACGTTAACCATGCCGTTGTGCAGCCAGTAGTGGGCTAGGGGATGGCCGGTCACCGCTTCCGACTGAGCGATTTCATTTTCGTGGTGGGGGAAAACTAAATCTGCCCCGCCCACATGAATATCGATGGTGTCACCGAGGCGATCGCGCACCATGGCCGAGCATTCAATGTGCCAACCTGGGCGGCCGCTTCCCCAAGGCGAATCCCAGGAAGGTTCTCCCGGCTTAGCCGACTTCCAGAGGGCAAAGTCAAAGGGATCTTCCTTGATGGGCTGATCACTGTCGGTCATCCGACCGCTGGCCCCGGCCCGCATATCGTCCAACTTGCGTCCTGAGAGCTTGCCGTAGTTGGCAAACTGCCGCACCCGGTAATACACATCCCCCTGGGCAGGATAGGCATAGCCTTTTTGCTCTAGCTCATGGATGAGGCGCTGAATGCCATTCAGGGTATGGGTGGCGCGGGGGTAGTCATCGGCTTCGAGGATATTCAGCCGCGCCATGTCTTCAAAATAACTTTGGGTATAGCGATGGGCGATCGCTTCCATGGTTGTTTTTTCTTGGCGGGCTCGGTTGAGAATTTTGTCATCAATATCGGTGAAATTTTGCACATAGTTCACCTGATACCCCAACCACATGAGATAGCGCCGCACCGTATCCCAGACGATATAGGAACGAGCATGGCCCAGGTGACAATGGTCATACACCGTCACCCCACAGCAATACATTTTGACCTGCCCCGGCTCCAGCGGTTCAAAGGGCTCTTTGCGGCGGGTCAGACTGTTGTAAAACGTTAAGGCCATGGATCCAGCATCGTCGGTTCACCCACCAGTGTACGGCGATCGCGCCCCTTCGTGGGGCAATGTTGCCGATTCTCAGCCCAAGTCTTAGCCTAGGTCTTAGACCAGCTCCAATTCGGGCGATCGCTCCTAGAATCCAGATGGGAATCCAGATGGGAATCCAGATGGGAATCTAGAAAAGATGGGCAATAATAGGAGCAGCTTCCATCGCGATCCCAATGAGTACCCCGGATGAGATCGATGGTTGCTCCATCCTGGATCATGGCATCATGAAGATGTCTGCATCTGTTTGTAGTTCACCCTTCTTGACGTTTTTATTCCGACGCTATGACCTCAGTCATCACTCCAACCTCCGCATCGTCCATGGATGACCTTAAGCGAGGCTTACCGGTCACCATCATTACCGGTTTCCTGGGCAGTGGCAAAACCACGTTGCTCAACCACATCCTGACGAATCAGGAAGGGATAAAAACTGCTGTTCTGGTCAATGAATTTGGCGAAATTGGCATCGACAATGACCTGTTGGTGAATACCGGCATGGGCGATGACAGCATGGTGGAGCTGAGCAACGGCTGCATTTGCTGCACCATTAATAATGACTTGATGGATGCGGTCTATCGAGTGCTCGAACGGCAGGATCGTATTGACTATTTGGTGGTCGAAACTACGGGGTTGGCCGATCCGTTACCGATCGCTCTCACCTTTTTGGGCACAGAACTGCGCGACCTCACTCGTTTGGATTCGATTGTCACCGTCGTCGATTCGGAAAACTATAGCCTGGATCTCTTCAACAGCCAGGCTGCCCATAACCAAATCGCCTATGCTGATATTTTGTTGCTCAACAAAATTGATTTGGTCGATGACGCGGATCTCGATCTCCTAGAAGTCAAAATTCGGGACGTGAAGCCCGATGCTCGGATCATGCGCACCCGCAATGCCCAAGTACCTCTGCCCTTGATTCTCAGCGTGGGGCTCTTTGAGTCTGACCAGTACTTCAAACCCGAAGCGCCTGCCCACGATCACGATGCTCACACTCACGACGCCCACGACCATGCCGATCACAGCAACTGTGACCACGACCATGGACATTGTGAGCATGATGGCCACGATCACGACCATCACGATCACGACCATCACGATCACGGGCACCATGCCCATCATTCCGATCACCTGGCGATCGATGGATTTACCTCCATCTCTGTGCAGGGCGATCGCCCCATGTCGATTAAGAAATTCCAGCATTTTCTAGATAACGAGTTACCCAGCAATGTGTTTCGGGCCAAGGGTATCCTCTGGTTTGACGAAAGCCCGAAGCGCCACGTCTTCCACCTCAGCGGTCGCCGCTTTACCCTGGATGACACGGAATGGACGACAACGCCTAAAAACCAACTGGTGCTGATTGGCCAAGATCTCGACCACGACACCTTGCGATCGCAGATTAATGCCTGTTTTTGCCCATCATCGGCAACCCGTGGAAAAGGATTTGGTCGCTAATGCGGGTGCTGCTGCAGCGGGTCACGGCCTCCCAAGTGCGGGTAGATGGTGACGTGGTGGGGCAGATTGGCCGAGGTCTCAATCTGCTGGTGGGCATTGCGCCCAGCGATACCCCGGCAGAATTAGACTGGATGGCCCGCAAGTGTCTCGACCTCCGCATCTTTCCTAGCGACGAATCGGCTAAGGGCGATCGCTCGGTGCTGGATCTAGGCGGTGAGCTTTTGGTGATCAGCCAGTTCACCCTCTATGGCGACTGTCGCAAAGGCCGCCGTCCCTCCTATGGCCAAGCGGCCCCGCCGGATCGGGCCCAAGCGCTGTATGACCAATTTGTCGATCGCCTCCGCCAAAGTGGGTTGCGGGTGGAAACAGGGCAATTTGGCGCGATGATGCAGGTCTCGATTGAAAACGATGGCCCTGTGACCCTGTGGCTTGAACGTCATGCCATCGGCCATGAAGCAGGCTAAGATAGCGCTAGCTTATCAGACTGAAGGATGGGCTGATCTAGAACTGATTGCGCTGTAGGGGTCTATAACCTGATCGCATTCGCAGAATTGCGATTATACTTGACCCAATTTCGATAGGATAGAACATCCCTCTCTTCAGTATGGCCATAGGCTATGCCTAGGGAGTTCACCATCAATCTTCTAACGAGACTAAAGGCAATTTCCAGCGGCATCTGCCCACGATGGGTGAAGGGCTGGAGTGATGTGTAAGGAGTGTAAGCTATGTCTGCTGTGCTAAAGCCGAGGGATCACGATCGTGGCGGGCGATCGCCTGCGGGGCGGCAGAGAAGAGAGCGCCGGGAGGGTGAGGTGCGATCGCTTCATGAATCTTGGCCGACTCGCTCTGCACGGTCTTCTCAGTCATCCTCTACAAGTCCAGCGGCTCGTCCGGCAACGGTGCGGGTGCTGCCGCAGCGATCGCTGCCCCTGTGGCTGCGAGGATTAATCTTGGCCCAGAAGGGATCCGCGGTGGTCATGCTGACCCTCGTAGCCTCTGTTTTGGGAGTCTACGGCTGGACGGTGTATGTGCAACAAAATTGGGGACGGGCCTATCATCAGCTCGAAACCCTACAGCGGCAGCAGCAGCAGATGACCGCTGCTTTGGAAATGTTGAAGTATCAAACCGCTCAGTCTATTGATCAGCAAGGTTCAGACTACCGGGTACCCCATCCAGATCAACTCATCTTCATGGCTCCGTCCGATCGCCGCCCTGCCCATGAGCCCTCGGAGAACTTGGCCCCGCCCCCGACAACCCGTCCACCCCTAGGGTACTGAGTCGCCTATGACGATCGATAAGTCCCTAGCTCGTCGCCGGGCGCGTCGAGGACAGCCCTCTTCCCAGTCTCAGCCCTCCTCCTCCAGGTCTCGGGAGCGATCGCCCCGTCTCCGACCACCTCAGACGACGGCTCCCGTAGCAACGCCTAGTCGCCTGTTGGTGGTATGGGGAGTCTTAGTGCTAGGATGCGTCATTTTGGGCGCTAACCTCATTCGCTTACAGGTCTTGGAAGGCCCTACTCTCAAGCAACGGGCGATCGCCCAGCAGGTGATGGCCATTGATCCCTATGCCCATCGTCGTTCAATAGTCGATCAAGATGGGCATATCCTAGCTATCGACCAGACGCGGTATGCGCTCTATGCCCACCCCATCATGTTTGAGCAAGAGCTGCAAGAGATTGCTCAAACCTTAGAGCCCCTCCTAGAGCGATCGCCCAGTGAGATCGTAGCTTTGTTGACGAGTGCTGAAACGGGCGTGATTCTAGAGCGGGCCCTGTCCGAAAATCTTGCCCGACGTATTCGAGATCAGGGTATCAACGGTCTCGAACTCTTGCCCTACCAGCAGCGGTTTTATCCTCAGCAAGATTTGTTTGGAGCGATTCTCGGCTATGTCAATGTCGATCAAGATCCCCAGGCAGGCCTAGAGCTAAGTCAGGATGAGCTTTTAGAACAATCTCTGGATCCTGTACAGGTGAGTCGGTCAGGCAATGGTTTACTCCTGCCCACTCAGGTGCCCGACTCGCTGCTCCATCCTGATCACCTCCGCCTCCAGCTCACCCTAAATAGTCATCTACAGCGCGTCGCTCAGCAAAACCTGCGCCGTCAAATGCAGCAGTTTGACGCCAAGCGCGGCGCAATTTTGGTAATGGATGTGCGAGATGGAGCCATGATGGCTCTGGTCACGGAACCGACCTATGATCCCAATCGCTATTACGAAGCTGAACCTGAAACCATGCGTAATTGGGCGATCGCCGATGTGTATGAACCCGGTTCTACCTTCAAGCCCATCAACATAGCGATCGCCCTTGAAGAAGGAGCCATTCAGCCGGATGACATGGTCTACGATGAAGGGCGCATTAACATCGATATCTGGACGATCGAAAATGTAGACTACCGCTACGTTGGTGGGCGAGGGGCTATCAGCATCACCGACGTGATCAAATATTCCAGCAATGTGGGCATGGTGCATATCATGCGGCAGTTGCCTTCAGCGCTGTACCACAACTGGCTAGAGCGCCTTGGCATCGGACAGCCCACGGGCATTGACTTGGACTTTGAGGCAGCCGGCTTTCTGAAAGACCTAGAGGACTTTGTGGGCGTTGAAGTCGCCACCGCTGCTTTTGGGCAAGGATTATCCTTAACCCCCCTCCAGCTTCTCCAGCTCCATGCCAGCCTAGCCAACGGGGGGCGCTTAGTCACACCTCATGTAGTACAAGGGTTAGCAGAACCCGATGGTACGCTTCAGTGGCAACCGGATCGCCCTGAACCCCCACAGGTGTTCTCCCCGGACACAACGCGGGCGGTGATGGAGATGATGGAAGTAGCTGTAGCCGACGGCACGGGTGAAGCAGCCCAGATTCCCGGTTATCGTATTGCTGGAAAGACCGGAACGGCTCAAAAAGCCAGTGAACAAGGGGGGTATGAGGAATATGCAAAAATCACCAGTTTTGTGGCTGCGTTTCCAGTCGATGAGCCGCGCTACGTGATCTTGGCAGTGGTTGATGAACCTAAGGGTGAGAATACCTTTGGTTCAACCGTTGCAGCACCCGTGGTGCGATCGGTGATGGAGGCGTTGATTGCTATCGATGGAATTCCACCTAGCCGCGATCGCGCTGTTACGCCTTAGGTGCTAAGCCGTTCCGTTCATCTTAGGTTCCTGATTGAGTGTTGCTATGAAAAGCTTCTTCCGTTTTCTCAACAAGTCCGATTACTTGCTGCGCGAAACCCTCTTGGGGCTCAAGCGCGGCGGCTGGATGAACTGGGCTGCCATCAGCACGGTGACGGTCTTACTCTTTCTGTTTGGCATTAGTTTGCAGTCATCGTGGCAACTCGAAGCTCTACTCAACCAGTTTGGCAGTCAGTTAGAAGTTTCGGTTTACCTAGAAACAGGGGTACAAGCGGATCTGCTAGGCCCTTCCTTGCAGGATATTGTTGGGGTGAAGTCTGTGATCCCCACATCAAAGGAAGAAGCTTGGGATAGCCTGGTGCGCGACTTGGGGCTATCCGATATTCAGGGTGCAACGCAGCAACTGAATGGCAATCCACTGGTGGATGAGCTCACGGTGAAAGTGGCTTCCCCGGAAGATGTGCCAAGGGTCGCAGACTATCTCAAGCAGGTGCAGGGGGTCGATGAGGTGCTTTATATCAATGAAGCCGTCAACCAAATTGCCCAGCTTAACCAAGGATTGAACTGGGTCAGTATTGGGATGACCACCGTGCTGAGTATGACGGCGATCGCTGTCATCACCACCACAATTCGCCTGATTGTCATGGCCCGACGGCACGAGATTGAAGTGATGCAGCTTGTCGGAGCGACCACCACCTGGATTTACCTACCGTTTATTCTTCAAGGAATTACCTTTGGCATTGTCGGGGCAGCGATCGCTTGGGGACTGATCTTAGGTCTGCGAGAGTTTGTAGGGCAACTGCTCAGTCAGCAAGCAGACTTTATTCGCTTTTTGTCTACAGGATTGGAGTTAGCGCCCCAGCAGGCTTTACTCTTACCGCTCATTTTGTTGGTTCTGGGCAGTTCTGTTGGTCTAATGGGCAGTTTGCTGGCCGTACGCCGCTTTGCCTTGCATTAACCTGCAGGCTAGCCTACCCATTGGGCAGGAGGCAGGAGGACTTTGGCTTTGGGAGGCGATCGAAGCTTCGAGAGGTGTTCCCTGTAGGGGATCGAAGCGGGGGATTGAAGGCAGAATGTCCCAGCCAGGAACGTTTACCGGACATAACAACATCTGACCAGACCATCAAAGCTTTATGCCTTACGAGAGGTGCGTTACGGCTGCGCCTAATAGCACGCTACGGTTATGGATGTTCATGTTCACCGGAAGATGACTCGGCCTGAGCCGTGTGGACTCATCTTCTATCCTTCGATCAGATCAAGGGCGATCGCGAGTACCCCAGCCGAACTTGCGGTCAATCAGAGCGTGGTGAGGAAGATCCTGGACAAGAAATAAGCATGAAAAAGCGCCCCCGATGGAGCGCTTTTCATCAAGCTATCAGACTAGCTCAGCGATGGATTAACCGATTTCAGGTGCATCCACAGCAGCCAAGTCAAGTGGGAAGTTGTGAGCATTGCGCTCGTGCATCACTTCCATACCCAAGTTGGCGCGGTTCAAGACATCCGCCCAAGTTCCGATGACGCGACCCTGAGAGTCAATCACGGACTGGTTGAAGTTGAAACCGTTCAGGTTGAACGCCATGGTGCTAATACCCA
>NZ_JACSWB010000275.1 GCF_016888135.1 Leptolyngbya sp. CCY15150 | reverse complement strand
GGTCGTGTGCGGCTCTCGCTGTACTACGATGCAAACAACAACGGCAGTGCTGACTTCTCCGAACGCATTACGTCCTCAGATGGCAGTTCTAGCCTCGCTCCCTTCTCGATTAATCAGACCCTCGGTGCAGGCACCTATTTTGTCACTGTTGAAGCGTTTACCAACAACAACACGGCTTATAACCTCAATCTGGGCAGTACTGCAGTAACTGGTATCCAACCTACCACTGATCCCGGTGATGACTTTACGACTGCATTCAAT